>QNAR01000086.1 GCA_003643975.1 Thermotogae bacterium
AGGAGACATTGAGCCCGATGAATTGAGAAAAATCATCATAGAGCTGATGCTTAAGGCCGACTATAGTAAGCCCTCACATGATGATTTGCGGCTTCTTTTTCCAGTTATGAATTTGCATGAGATTATAGAACTTATAAGGGAACAAGCCCGGGGCAATGTTGTCATAACCAATGGAAGCGATCCTATAATCCATATAAAGGATAATGAAGTAAGAGAAATTGCTGTAAAAAAAGCCCCGGTTGTTGATGGTACGGGTGCTGGAGATGCCTTCAATGCCGCGGTTCTTGCAAGCGTACTCAAGGGTAGGTCATTTTCTGAAGCAATAGAATCCGGGAAGTTCCTTGCTTCAATGGTTGTAACCCATTACGGAGCTTTGGCGAGTTCAGAGGATATAATAACATTAAAGGATCGGATTTTATAGATTGTATACATCAAAAAGGGAGTGGCTACTTTGAACAATGTGGACAATCATCTTGTCGAAATTTTCAAGGCTTTGAGCTGCAAATGGCGTATAGAAATCCTCAGAACAATAGCTTCGGAGAAGGCAAATTGCCTTTGCCATCTGGAACCACTTTTTCCACTCGATAAAACAACTCTCTCGAGACACATAAAAGCGCTGGTTCGTGCTGGATTACTGCTTCAAAACAAAAAAGGCGTAATCGTTGAATTGAAAATAAGTAGCCCTGATGTGCTTAAAATAATCTCATTAGCAACGAAGATAGCCAAAAAGGGATAAAACAAAAGGGCTTTGCAGCCCTTTTGCTATATCTTTGAAACCTCCATTTCCATTATAACCGCCCTTGATGGTCCCAAACTTGTCAAGTTATCCTTGCCAACACCTATGAAGTCTTTCCCAAACATATCGAAGAGGTTTGAAGATATGTTCAGCTCGGGTAATCTACCAATAAACCTTTTGCCATCAAAAAGAAGTGGCAGCTGTACAGGGGTGGCAAAATTTCCATCCGGTGTGAAATCACCACCGCTTGCAACAAGGACGAAAATTCCTTTCCGGCCTTCAAGAAGCTCTTCAAGAGTTTTATCAGATTCCTTCAAGCTGAATGGATATGCCGCTACATCAGGAACTGAATCATATTCGCCCCCCGCAGCGCCTGTATGCGGAAGATTGAACAGCTTTGCCGTTTTCTTGTTTGTGTAAGGTGAGCGCAGGATACCATTTTCTATTAGTGGATAGCGAAATTCTGGAGTCACAGTTCCTTCAAGATCAAAGAAAGAACCATAAAAACCGTCTGCATGATTGCGGGTTTGGTATAACGTGAAGCTTTCGTCAAAAAGCTTTTGCCCGATTTTCCCGGAAAGCAAAGAACCACCGGTAGCAAAAATCAAGCCGTGTAAATCTCTGTACAGCTTCATCAAATATATAGAATCTGACTGTAGAAAAACCACAGGATATCTTCCCGGGTTAAATTCTTCTATGCTATTCTTAAAGGCTTCGCAGATTTCATTGGTCAGCTTCAGGAATTCCTTCCTGTCATATTTTAAACCACTATAGCCAACCATGCCGTCGAAAATATTACCTGAACCCTTCCGCTTAAAAATAAGACCAATGTTCAAAGAAGTTCCACTGTGAAAGAGATTTAACCCCAGATTGTTCTTAATAGAATTCTCTGTAGTTGTTAGAGTAGCCTTGTTGCTAAAAATGAAATCAGGCTGTTCCTTCGATATTTCCACAAGCAGTTCTTCAATTTCGTTGACAAATTCGTTTTCATCGTTAAAATCAGCATGATATACGATGTTCATTTCCAGATCAGAAGTGGGCTCAACTGGATATTGAATATTAAAATCAAGTGCCTTAACGGCCCTTTCGGTAAGCTCTTCCTCGTCAATTTTGCCAAGACCACCTGCAACACCCAGTTTATTTTCCGAATAGACTCTTATCGCAGTTTTTGTAATATCCTTTCTTCTCACAGACTCTACCCGGTTGTTCTCGATATTTACCGCGAGTTGAGAGGTTTTTTCAACATACTTCTCTTTTATCATCAATCTCCCCCCTATCTTACGTTTAAGCTCTTGACGCGGACGTATGGACCACCAAACCCTACGGGAAGTGGAAATTGTTCGAATTTTCCACAGCCTCCCAACGCGAATTCCAGAATCTTCACGTCCTTTGTCAATCCATCGATTTCGTTAAGTGTCTCGAAGACATTTCCCGAGACCACGGAGATTTTTACAGGCTCTGCAACTTTTCCATTTCTTATCATATACGCCATTGATGGGGCAAGTGTGAAAGTCGACATTCCCGACCCATGTTTCAGGGTTTCGATTAGAACTCCTTCATCTATTTCCGAAATTAGCTCTTCAAAACTTTTATCTCCACCCTTTATGTATGTGGTTGTCATCCGTACAATGGGTTCATATTCGAAATTCAGTGCCCTGGCGTTTCCTGTTAACTCCTCCTTGAGAGCAGCTGCGGTTTTGGCACTATGGAGTCTGCCTGCGAGAATTCCATTCTTTATCAAGTAAGTTTCTTTTGCCCTTGTTCCTTCGTCATCAAAGGGAGTGTATCCTGTCCCCATGATATTTCCATCGTCTACTATGGAGAGAATTTCGCTGCCAACCTTTTTGCCTATCTTCCATTCTTCTTTCATGCTTTCATCGCCAATCATAAAGTCCGATTCACTTTTGTGGCCAAAGCTTTCATGTGCAAAAACCCCTGCTGCTTCCGGCGAAAGCACTACGGTGTATTTTCCGGGTTTAACGTCAACAGCCTCTTTTAGGAAAAGGACTGCTTTGTTGAATCTCGTTTCAATCTCTTTTTCAAGCCCTTTCAATGATGCAAAATAGTTGGAACCACGGTCAAACCTGTCAGCGAACTTCTTCTCACCATCTGAAAGCTCAAAGCCTATTCTCATTCCCACACGCTGTGTGTCAAAAACGATATTGGAACCTTTGCTTGAATAGAAGCTCTTTTTAACGTTGAGATCGATATAATTTGCCCTCCAGAGCTTTACGTGTTCTGAATGTGCTATTATGGGATAATATTCTTTCAGAAGTCCTATTTTCTCGTTCAACGAGATTTCTTTGACCGAGTCCTTCCCTATGAACTTCAAAAATTCGCCCTCGTTAACTTCAAGCCTCTTAAAAATGGGATCTTTCTCGATGTTCTCGTTTTTGCTGGCCATTGAAGCAAGGGCATCTATTTCGCCTTGAATGCCATCCACATCGCTAGTGGAAGCGTAGAACCAGCGCTTCCCATCATACAGCCGTATAAAGGCCGCTCTGTAAGATTTTTCTTTAACGTCGTCAAGCCTTCCCATAGTAATCTGTATGGAAGTTTGGAAGACATCTTCAATTCTAACATCTGTGTAAAGACCTTCAGGAAATTTGTACATTTTCCCCCTCCTTCTATGCAAAAATGTTTGTTTGCTTTACCCAAACTGGTAAATTACCAGTAAAAAATGGAGGCCATCAGGCCTCCAAGGGGAGTATGAAAAGGGTTATCCTGGATATTTATCTGAAATGTAATTTCTGAGCATTTTGTTTTCTTCTTCCGTGCTTTTATACATGAGCTTCAAAATATCCCCTATCGAAATTATCCCCTTAAGACCTGTTTCATCACATATTGGTAAATGCCGTATCCGGTGCTGAGTCATCACGTTAATCGCATATTGAATATCATCATCAGGCGAACCACAGATAACCCCTGCCGTCATCACCTCTTTTACAGGTGTTTCTGAGAGAACGCCACATTTTGCACAAACACGTTTGAGCAAATCCCTCTCGGTGAATATTCCTATTGGGTGTTTTCCATCCATTATCATGACAGCACCTATGTTCTTTTCAACCATCATATCTACCGCATCTTTTACAGTTGCGTCAGCATCCAGTGAAAATACTGTTTCGCCCTTTTTTTTGATTATACCCGCTAATTTCATACCTTACCTCCTTCACACTCCACTCATATAATAGCACAACACGATGTAGATTCTAAAATTTCTATTTTTTGCACATTTAGCCTTATGGTGCTTCAGAGCGGGTATTACGTGGCATTATGGTAATCCGACTTTTTGCTTTTAATGAATTCAACGAACTTTCGAGCAATATATGGGTCAAATTGTGTTCCGGAACATCTTTCCAATTCAAGCAATGCATCTTCAATTGAAAGGGGTTCTCTATATGGTCTGAAGTTTATCATTGCCTCAAAGGCATTTACAACCGCTATAACTCTTGCCAAATACGGGATATGTTCTCCCTTGAGTTTTCTTGGATATCCTGTACCATCCCAATTTTCGTGATGACTGAGAATCTCTTTGGAAATTGCGGAAAGCTCGATTGTGCTTCTCGCAATACGGAAGCCAACTTCGGGGTGACTTTTCACGATTCTCCACTCGTTATTGTTCAGTTTCCCTTTTTTCATGATGATATTTGACGGTACAGCAAGCTTCCCAATATCATGATAGCGAGCTAATAACCTGAGATTAGCCATTGTCGTCGAATGGATCTTGAGTTTCTCGCCAAAATTCAGGGCAAGTTCTTCTACATGCTTGCAATGCCTTGCTTCAATCGGGTTGTATTCAAAAAGAGTGTTTTCAAGTGCAGTTAGCACCGTTCTACTTCGAAGATTGCCCTTTAACACTTTGTTTCTGTACATGAGATCCTCCGCATCCTTTATCAACGCGGTGATTGTTTTGCTGAGATCTGTTCTTGTGGCATAGCCTAAAGAGATGCTGAAGCTTATGTTTTCAACGGTTAATTCCCGTGCACAGTATGATTCAATTCTCTCAGACACACTTTTGGCGATTTCTTCATCAGCTTTTGGGAGCAAGATTATGAATTCATCACCACCCCAGCGTGCGACGATATCTTCCTTTCTAACGGAGTTTTTCAAAATTTCAGCGGTTTTCTTCAACAATTCATCGCCTTTGGCATGCCCAAAGGCGTCGTTCACGAGTTTCAAACCATTTACATCCCCCATTATTACACTAAGTGGCACTTGCCGTTTGCTATCAAACCTCATCATTTCTTCTTCAAAGAACGACCTATTGTACAACCCGGTTAATTTATCGTGAAAAGATACGTATTTCAGTTTTTCCCAGGCCAACATGCTTTCAGTCATTTTTTTCCTGATTCCAATCAGTATTCTTTTGCCATCAGGCTTTTCATAAAATCTTCCCTCATCTTGAAACCATTCAAGATTTCCTCGACTGTTAACAACTCGATAACTCGCCCGATAGCAATCTGCTTTGCCTTCCATATATTCCCGGATTCCCCTTTTTATCGCTGCCCGATCCCGCGAATCTATGACATCGTTCCAGCTTTTTGTATTAAGGTCATTTCCGCTGTATCCAAGGATCATAAGCCACTGAAAGTCATTGTAGTAATGCACTTCACCTTCCTCTACAACTGCTTCCCATAAACCAGATTCGCGAAATTTCAGCAAGAACAGAGCTTTTTCCTGCTGTTCTTTTAAAGTTTTGATGGCAATTTCAATTTCTATCGCGTATTCTATGGCCTTTTTAAAGGCTCTCATAGCCTCACGAGATTCCGGGGTTTTTAGCAACATGCTCTTCCAACCATGCAACAGTATTACCGCATGCAGCTCCTCTTTATAAGAAACGGGAAGAACCAACACTCTTTCATGAGGGGAGCCGAGTGAGAGGATGATAAAGTCATCGCCTGACTTTATTGAATTTATAAACGAACGCAGCTCCTCAAAGCTCTCAAATTTTTCATCTTCCCCGGCTATTTGGTGCGGTTCTCCGTTCTCATTCGAAAAGATTGAAAGCCTCTCGAAGTTCAATACTTCCCTGTTTCTCTCCAGTTCCTTGTATAAAAAACCAAAAATATCACTCCCTCTATAAGAGAGAATTTTCAAAATCACCTTGCCAAGAGTGCTGGCAAATTTTAACCGCTTCCGCATAAACTCTTCCGTAGCTTTTTGAGCACTTATATCCAGTATAAAAAGGATGCTTTGCTTTGTGGCATCGATAAACTCTATTTTCACCAAAGCGCTCCGTTTAGTCTCATCTTTTCTCAGTATCTCAAGTGCGTATTCGTCTGAGGGAAGATATTCCTTTGAATGCCTGAGTATATGTAGATCTTTCAATATTTTTCTCATGGGTGGAGAAACGAATTCAAGAAAACTCTTCTTGTTTTCTATTTCCCACTTTTTGTAGCCTGAAAGTTCCTCGAAAGAGCCACTTACCCGCGAAATGATTGTGTTTGGCTCTACTATCGCTATGGTGAAAGGAGAGAGGCATTTTACATCAGGAAGCTTTCGAGGAACATACTCATCGTTCAAAAAAAGATAGCTGTATTCGTCTGTGGTGACAATTTGAGAATACATCTCCTTGCGAAGGTCTCTGTGATCCATAGCTAAAGAATCCATCAGAGACGCTTCAAGCGCATTTAAGGAACTATTAAGAAGGCTATCTAATGGAATCCCTAATTTGTCTGAGGTCAGTTTATTCGCAAATATTATTCTTCCGGTCTTCTTTTTCACCACTATAAAGGGATTCCCAAGTTTAAGTTCTTCTGGAAAAATTGCCATATCATCCCTTCTCTTATTAATAAATATAGCATGGCAATTTCTCTTTTTAGTTGTCTTTTAGGAGTCTATTATCCTCTCTACTTTCTCCGACCGTATATTTTCGATCCAATCCTAACCATGTTTGCACCCTCAGCGATGGCTATTAGGTAGGAATCAGACATACCCATGGACAGCCATTTCATTTCTATGTTTGGGCCACTGTACTTCGAAGCATCTTCAAAAAGCTTTCTGGTAAGGCGGAAGTAAGGCTTGAGCTCTTCAGGAGATTCGAGAGCTGGTCCCATCGTCATCAATCCCTCTACTTTGATGTTCTTCAATGACGAAAGGCTTTCAAGCAATTCGAAAAGATCTTCTGGCATTACACCGCTTTTCTGTGGTTCTCTTCCGCTGTTAATTTCTATAAGTATGGGCATTACCTTACCAATAGTTCCTGCCCTTTTATCGATTTCCACGGCGAGTTTCAGTGAATCCACGGTTTGAATCATATCGAATAACTCAATGGCTTTTTTGACTTTATTTCTCTGTAAATGGCCTATCATATGGAGCAAACATTTTCCCTTTATTGCTGGCAACACTCTTTCGGCTTCTTGAACGTAGTTTTCACCAACGTACCTGACCCCCGCTTCTATTGACTCCAAAATTTCTTCTG
>QNAR01000087.1 GCA_003643975.1 Thermotogae bacterium
ATCTGTACTCGAGACTCTGAGCGAAGAAGACGTTGTTGACATAGAAGTCTGGGAAACCTTTGTTAGAAAGATGAAAATAAATCCAAAAAGATTCAGGCCAGAAGACAGAATGGTTGGCCATACGGCCTATTTAATCTTTGGTGTGAAAGTCTCACGAGGAGGCGAAAAGGTATGAAGAGTAGAAAATTCCTTAAAATTCTTGCCACAACGGCAATAATCATCAGTATTTTTGTTTTTGGCGCGTTTAAAAGTCTAAAATACGAAGAGATGCTTTCTGAGTTCCAGCCTGTCTTTGAGATAATGAACTACGTTCAGAAGTCATATTACGACGTGGAGAAAGTCGATTATGACAATATTCTCAATGAAACTCTTAAGGGAGTTATGAAAGGACTAAAGGATCCATTTGCTTGGTATTTCACCCCGATAGAAACCAATGAGAATACCATTGATACCAAATCTGAATACG
Source organism: Thermotogae bacterium (assembly GCA_003643975.1). GTDB lineage: Bacteria > Thermotogota > Thermotogae > Petrotogales > Kosmotogaceae > Kosmotoga_B. The sequence goes on from QNAR01000087.1 coordinate 467, forward strand.
GTGGAATTGGCGCAGTCGTCCAGTATAACACAGAATATGACTGCCTTGAGGTTGTCGCCCCCATGGTGGATAGCGCTGCAGAGGAGGCTGGATTGCTTACAGGTGACCTCATTGTTGAAATAGATGGACATCTTGTTTCAGAAACGGGTTATTACGAATCTGTCAATCTCCTTCGAGGAAAACCTGATACACAGGTAGAAATAAAGGTTCTCAGAAAAGGCGTTGAAGAACCCTTGATGATAACCATCACTAGAGCGGAGATCAAGATCAAAACGGTTAAATATTCGCATATCGATTACAACGGAAATACAATTGGCTATGTGCGGATTACACAATTCAGTGAACCAACTTACGAAGAGTTCCAGAAAGCGTTGAATAATGTGATCAATTCGGATGGTTTGATAATTGACCTGAGAAACAATCCCGGGGGACTTTTAAGCAGTGTGTTGAGGATCTCAAGTTTAATTCTTCCCGAAGGAAAAACTGTGATCACGATTAAAGATAGAGAGGGTTCTCAGGAAGTTTATAGATCCTGGGGTGGATATTTCAGCGAATTGCTAAAGACCAAACCAATGGTGATTCTCGTAAATGGTGGTAGTGCTTCAGCCTCTGAAATTCTCACCGGCGCGTTGAAAGACCATGGAGTTGCAACAGTTGTTGGGACCAAAACCTTTGGCAAAGCTGCGGTACAAACTGTTTACCATTTATCTAATGGTGGGGAAATCTGGCTACCGACAGCGCATTATCTCACACCCAATGGCTCTGATATTCATTTGAAGGGAATTGAACCAGATATAACTGTGGAAGCCACTGCCAGCGCTAATAACAACAGTGAGCTTACGGTTTCAAAGGTTGAGCTTGATCCTGAAAATGATATACAATTGAAAAAAGCCCTTGAGGTTATTGAAGAAAAGCTAAAATAAGATGCGTTTTGCCGGGTATGTGATTATCATCGCAATGGTTGCTTTACTTTTCGGCTCATTAACTCTTTTTCGAGCGGGTGTGAACCAGAAAGAGTATATTTTCAAAAGAGTCCCCGCCCCTTTTTTCCGTATCACATCCGCTTTTTATGAGCCGTTACTGGGTATAGCGAAAAAGCTTAAAGGCATTTCTCATGCAAGTGCCGTAATCGACCATTCAAAGGAACTCGGCTTTGGGCCCTGGAATTACGTTATCAAAGCAGGAAAATTTGGAATAGTTTCCACTGATTATTCCCGATACCAAAAGCTTGTGTTATATGCGCGTATAGAAACCGGGATAGATGCAAAGGCCGAAAGCAAATACTCATGTATTTCCGGTATAAAAAGGTTGGTACGGGAAGTCAAAGATTATGGATCATTTTTCTTAGAATACCGGGCAGGGTATTGCATTATTACCAGCGGGGAATATCAAAATTTCTCAAAAGAGGAAGCTGGTTTGAATGATGTTTTTGCACTCACTGAGAAAACTCTTGGAGATTTCGTCTTGAGATCTGTTACGGGTAATGGGGCAGTAGCATTGTGTGATGATGTTGAGCTTTCACAGAATGCTGAGACTATCTTTAACAGCTACCACATCGAGAAACTGCCATTGCGCTTTTTTCTTACTGCGAAAAAGCCGGCAATGTGATCTGTTGGAATACCATACTAGTGTTTAAAAAGCGGATTAACGCACGCTCGTATAGGTCTAAAGATTTTCTACAAAACTATGGAAAGGTGATATTATCTGTTATATTCTAATAGAATAGGTAGAAGCTTTTTCCAGCTTATTTAGTGTGGTGGTGGAATGAGAAAACTGGCTTCCTTTGTCATAAATTACAAATTGCCTATTATCGCTGTCTTCCTTTTTCTAGCCATAGTGGGGGGATATTACGCCAGTAAACTGGTCGTGAATTCCGATTTGATGAAAATCCTTCCACCTGACGATCCCATAATTCAGCGGTATAAGGAATTTATGCAAAATTCCAGTACAGGCGATATCACTTATGTGGTGCTTCAAACCTACGAAAAAAACCAGGAAGGAATTGAAAAGCTCAAAGATGTCGCTAAAAAACTCTTCGATTCTTCAAAGGACTTTCCATACATTAAAGGCTTCGTGAAGTTTGACTATCTATCGGAATTGGGTGCCATGGGGTTGGTTCTTGTCGATCCCGGAAAGGTGCCTTCTTTTAACAGCAACTTCAGCTTAAGCGATGATTTTGAAAAACTCCTAAACTACGAGTTTACCGCTATACACAATGCTGGCATTTCCCTCTGGCAGTTGATGAATATATACCGGGAAATAAGCAACCCTGAAACGGACAATAACTATGAAAGTTATATAAGGATTCCAGATGAGTTTCCAAAAGACGATCCCATGATTCTTGTGATGGGTTTGAAGTTGAACGGCGCTTCAGCTGATATAGACTACGTGACAAAAGCCATACCCGAACTGAAGAAGTGGCTAAACGAAACCCTTAGACCTTTTGATATCGATTACAGTTTAACCGGTGATCATTTCGGAACATATGAATCCTATAGGCAAGCCAACAGGGACTTTGCGATAACCACCATCATTTCACTTCTTGGAATCGCTTTGCTTTTCTACGCGGCATATTCCAGCCTGAGAATTACAATGTATATTTTCCTTTCTCTGATCGTCGCAATGCTTATCACATTGGGAATAGCTTACCTTATTTTCGGCGAGCTGAACATCGTAACGACCTTTGTAAACGCAATTACTCTGGGACTGGGCATAGATTACGGCATTCATATGATTACAAGGCTATCTGATGAATCCAAAAGAAACAAAATTCAGCGTTCAATACTCGCAAACACTTATAATGCCATTACAAAGCCCCTTTTGGTCAGTATGGTTACAACTGCCCTTGTATTCACTATCCTTGCATTAATAAACGCCCCTGCGGTTAGAGAACTCGGGGTTCTCACCTCGATAGGTATCGCTGTTTTCTTTTTGGTGATGTACTTATTTTTGCCGGCAATTTCTTTGAACAGCATTAGCAAAGGCGGAGCTGCGGCAAATATTCATTCGCTGGACAAGGCTTTTTATTACATTTCTGGCACTGTGAAAAAATTTCATAGATTATCCCTAACTATTGTTATCCTCTTTCTCCTCATTATGAGTTATCTAGGAATCTCTAATCTCAACAATTTTTCCTATACCCCACCGGGACTGATGGCTGAAAAATCAGAGATGTTATCTACTCTCAGCCTTATTGAGAGGGTATTCAAAGCGAGCATTGCAAATACCGTGCCTTTCATAGTAAAACCGGATGAATTGAAGGATGTCTATGAAAAGCTGAAAGTAAACCCTTATATCGGAAACCTTTTCTCTCTCATGGACTTGGTTCATGGCGACGAAGAGCAATACCTCTCCCAATTCAAGTCCCTTGTCAAAAAAATAAATTCTTTTAGAGGATCACCAGTTTTAGAAAGCCTTATGAAAAAGGCAAAGTACTACGATTCCCTTATAGAACTCATCGACAAATCACAGAGTATTGACAATCCTGAAGAACTGATAAACTTTGTTGCCAACAACTTACCGACTTCCCTGCGAAAGCAGCTGATTTACGAAGCTCCAGATGGCGAACAATATTTTGTAATCAATGCAGAACCGAAGAGTCGAATATACCGGAACAACATGATAAAAGTTCTCTTTGACAGCCTTGGCAATCTGAAAAATTATGTCGGAGGGTACCCTCAGGTATTTTACTATTTAATGGACACAGTAAAGGGAGTTTCCTTCCCGATATCTTTAATAGCAATGGCACTGGTTTTTGTTGTTGTGTTAATTGATAGAAGGAACATCTCTGACAGCGTAAAAATACTCATTCTCATGTCCGGTATACTTATGGCAATGTTTGGGCTCATGGAAGTGCTTGGTGTTGATACTACATTTATAACCATCATCTCTGCGCCTCTTATAATAGGTATTGGAGTAGATAGCCTTGTGCACATGATTCACAGCTCTTCCTCAAGAAATCTATATGAAATGGCAAGAACCCTAAAATCAGTGTCCATGTCATCGGCAACTACTATACTCGCATTTTCCAGTTTTGCCTTTGCACAGGGAAAGCTACTGAGAGATTTTGGGCTCAGCATGGCGGCGGGCGTTTTTGTTGCACTGGTTGTTGCTGCTATGGCGGTTCCTGTGTTACCATGGAAAGAAAAGACCAGGACAGGAGGTAGAAGATAAATGCCATTGCATCTTCTCGTTAGTTATCTGGTAGCAGATCACGCTTTTGTAAACAGCTACAAACTGAAAGACCTTGAAAAAGGAAATCTCTGGAAGCATTTCATCTGGGCAATTCTTGTCTTTTTGGCTTTTAGTTTTGATTCCCTTTTAATGGCTCCAACAGGTATTTTGGTATTTGGGCTTGCCATTGCCGGGGAATTTGGAACGCTTTATCTGAGAAAAGTCATTCCCGATGATTTTGCGGAAATCATCGCCCTGGGGTATTTTTTGCTGCTGTCTTTTTTGAGTAAAGATTTCTTCGAAAAATCGTATATCACACCCCAGTTTTGCTGGTACTTGCTGGGAATACTCATAGTCACTGTGGGAGTAACATACTTCTTCAGGAAGGGTATAATTTCCAGAGCGGAAAAAGATTCTGTGGGTATCTCAGAAAGATTGGCAATGTACATCTTCACTTTTGCCGGGCTTTTTGAATGGCTTGCAATAGTGACATTAGCGGGAATATTGTACCGGCTTTTCTTCGCAAAAACAGGAAAACTTGAATGGCTATTTAGTCCGATATTGGGAATAGGTCTCTCTCTAACATGGTTATTTATTATGAAGGGGGTTTTCTGACGCTTTACGCAATAGGAGATATTCACGGTTGTTTAATGCCTCTTAAATCACTCATTGGAAATTTAAAACTAAAGAAAAGAGACACTCTCGTTTTTTTGGGAGATTATATCGACAGAGGCCCGCAATCAAAAGAAGTTGTAGATTTCCTGTTGAAGCTCAGCGGAAAATATCACTGTGTTTTTCTGAGGGGTAATCATGAGGCAATGTTGCTGAACTACTTTTTTGGAGGCCCATGGGGTAAGTATTGGGAATTAAATGGTATGGAAGCTACATTGCGTAGCTATGGTGGTTTGAGAAATATCCCGGATAGCCACATGGATTTCTTCAAAAACACAGAACTCTATTACAAAGACTCCAATTACCTTTTCGTACATGCAGGCATAAGACCAGGTGTGGAAATGAATAAGCAAAGCGAAGTTGACCTTCTTTGGATTAGAGATGATTTCATATACGCAGACCATCCTCTAGAAAATACAACTGTTGTCTTTGGACATACTCCAAAGTTTGGGGGACCATTGATTTTGAAGGACAAGATAGGCCTGGATACAGGATGTGTGTACGGTGGCAGTCTTACTGCCCTCAGGGTGGATGACCTGAAATTTTTCTCGGTAAATTGCGGTACACTTGCCAAAAAGTATTATTGACACTCACTTTAAGCCATGATAGAATCTAAAGGTAGGTGGAGAGGTGGCCGAGCGGCCGAAGGCGCTTGCCTGCTAAGCAAGTGAGGGTTTTTTACCCTCCGAGGGTTCGAATCCCTCCCTCTCCGCCATTTTCGTGTGCCCGTAGCTCAGCTGGATAGAGCGCTAGACTGCGGATCTGGAGGCCGGGCGTTCAAATCGCCCCGGGCACGCCAAAAAACAGCCGAAAATCGGCTGTTTTTTTGTGCAATTTTTAATCAAGTCTTCAAAATCAAGTTGATTTTATGATAGTATACATATGAATACTTAATAACGGAGGAACCAAATGTTCATAAAGCAATTGAGAGTAAAAAGAGGAATTTCACAGGAAGAGCTGGCACAAAGATTGGGAATCAGCAGAAGCACTCTATCAAGAATCGAGACCGGGAAAGTGAAGTTAACAGACTTTTTCCTTGCCGATGCCATTGCAGCATTTTTTGAAATGCCTGTTGAAGAGCTATTTCCGGAGTTTCTTTTAGAGCGAAAATCTCCGCCCGCTGATTATCGCAAAAGGAGGGCATCTTTGTGGAGTTACTCGTTTACGCGCGAATGAAAAAAGGAATGACCCAAAAAGAACTATCCGAAAAGATAGGAAGAAATCCCGGTTATATATCAGCCGTAGAACGCGGGAAATTTCTTCCACCCTTTCAAATTGCGGACGAGCTTGCGTTGATCCTTGGCCTTCCGGTAGAAATAGCTTTTCCCGAATACACCAGGAAATCGTTGTTGCCAAAGTGGTCAGAATTAATGTATTTGAAATCTCTCGGTGTAGACGTGTCAGCGTATAATGTGCTTCTTGTATTGTGAAACGAGGTCCAGTTTTTTTAGAAACGTTGTGCGTTGTTGGTTGTGCCAAAACATATTAAGTGCCGAGTTGCGTGATTCGAGTAGCGAGTCACGAGAATAAAAAGCTGAATAACGAGAGTCCGAGATCCGAGAGCCGAGATGTCGAGAAGCGAGATTAAGAACCGAGTTGCGAGTCATGAGTAACGAGAGCTAAAAAGCAAAAGAACCGAGTTATGAGTGATGAATTATGAGTTATGAGTTAAATAGCCGAGGACCGAGTTACGTGATTCGAGTTGCGAAAGAGAAAACATCTAAACCTGAGTTCTAATCAACTGCGTAGCAGTTCAA
>QNAR01000088.1 GCA_003643975.1 Thermotogae bacterium
GAAAAGAAGGAGAAGCAAGATTGGTTCAAGTATTTTTTTGCTAGTATGCTTCATGTACTCACCCTTTTGAATGAATTTTCCGGTTCAAGTCTATAACAAAACCGGCAACCGGGCAATGCCTATGTTCAAAAGTTTATTACCAATAACGATCGTCGAATGGAAACGGTTTTTGACGAATATCTCTTCTAAGAAGTAAATAGCTAATTTTATCTTTGCTTTTTTGATTTGTATATTGGAGAAAAAAATGCTATATTTAGTTAGTTAATTTAGTTTACTAATAAACACCTCAAAACAAGGAGCGTATCATGGTGAAATTCACAAGGACCGAAATAAATGTTTTAAATGCAGTTAGAAAGCACGGCTTGATATCAAGGGCTGAGATTTCCAGGCAAATTGGGCTTAGTAAGCCGATTGTGTCTAAAATTGTTTCAAAGTTCGTAACCCTGGGAGCACTAGTTGAAAAAAAGCGTGGGTTGAGTTCAAAAAAAGGTGGAAAAAAGCCGATTCTGCTTTCGTTTGTCCCTGACTTCAAATACATTGTGGCTCTTGATATAGGAGGGACAAAAATGATAGCTGCTTTAACAGACCTTGAAGGGAAAATTTTAGAAAAGACGAATTTCTCCACAAAAGGAATAAAGAACAAAGAAGAGCTTTTTTCTCTTGTTGAAACTGGTATCAAAAGTGTTTTGAAAATTCCCAAAGAAAAAATATTGGCAATAAGTATAGGCGTACCTGGCACTGTGAGCAGTGACGACCAAGTTATACATTTCATACCTTCTTTCGATCTTAGAGATGTTCATCTTGCCGAAGAGATAGAGAAACGTTTTGGGCTTCCTGTTAGCATTGCGAACGATGTAACTTTGAATGCGCTTGGGGAACTGTGGTTAGGTGCTGCCAAAGGCTCAAAAAACATGTTTCTACTTTCTCTTGGTACAGGCACCGGAGGGGCTTTTGTGATAAATGGGCAGGTGTACGAAGGTTCTCATGGTATGGCGGGCGAAATAGGTTATATGATTACAAGCTGGCCGCATGACCGGATATCTACAAATGGGTTTGGAAGCCTTGAAAGCTGGTTTTCGGGTTATAGTTTTGAAAATGCCTTTAGTGGAAAAAGAGGTAAAAAGGTGAATCTCAAAGAGTATTTTGACTCCCACAAAAATGATGAAGCATTCAGAAAAATATTAACTGAAGGCTGTGAACATCTTGCAGTTGCGCTTGGAAATATAATAACGCTTTTTGATCCTGACGTGATCGTTATCACCGGTGGAATTGGTTATAACCAGTATGAAACCCTGATTGAATTAATCCTACCAACAATAAGGCGAATTGTACCAGAAGAGATATACCAAAGAGTTACTTTTAAGAGGGCTTTGCTGGGTGAACTGGGAGTAGTGTTGGGGGCGGTTTATCACGGACAAAATGAAATTCTTTTATAGATTGCCCGTAGAGGGTAAAACTACATAGGGGGTGTTTGTATGAAACGATTTTTTGTGATGCTTGTACTACTTGCTGTGATCCTTACCAGTTTCGCTTTTGCAGCAAAAACGAAGATTACGTATTGGCAATATTTCTATGAAACAAAGAAAAATACCATCGATCAGCTGATCAAAGAGTTCGAAAGGCAATATCCGGATATCGAAGTAGAGCATGTTACTTTCCCATATGCAAACTATAATCAGAAAGTAGCCTCTTCTATTCCCGCAGGAGTCGGTCCGGATGTAATCAACCTTTATTACGGATGGATCCCGAAGTATGTTACTTCCGGATATTTGATTCCCCTTCCCGAAGATGTCTTTTCAAAGGAATATTTGCAGTCACAGTTCTTTTCCTTCGTATCAAAGGGAGTCGAATTTAACGGAAAATATTATGCTTTGCCCATTGCTGTGAGATCTCTGGCACTTTTCTGGAACAAAAAGCTCTTTGAAAAAGCTGGTCTCGATCCTGAAAAGCCACCAACAACTTTACAAGAACTTGTTGAGTATGCCAAAAAGCTCACAATATACGACAAAAAAGGAAATATCGTTCAAGAAGGTCTCACCATGCAACCTTCCGGGCAAGGGCATCACTGGATAAGAGAAGTCCTTGTGAGAGAATTTGGAGGAGTTCCTTATACTTCTGATGCTCGAACAGTTCTTTACGACAAAACTGGTGCGGGTTCCGATGTTCTGAAATTCTACACCGATTTGATTACTGTTGACAGAGTAGGATATCCCGGGTTCATGAATGATGATGTGACCGCTTTCAAAGCTCAAAAAGCCGCAATGACAATTGATGGTTCCTTCAGAATAGGAACACTCAACAAGATTAAAGGACTTGACTGGGGTGTTGCGGAACTTCCAAGCTATCTTGGTGTAAAATCAAATTTTGCATCTTTCTGGGCTAACGGCATTACTACAAATGCCACCAAAGATCCCAAAAAACTGGAAGCAGCGATAAAGTTCATAAAGTTCCTTTCTTCGCCAGAATCTATGAAGCTTTGGTTGAAAAACGTAGGCGAACTTCCTGCCAACCCTGAGCTTGCGAAGCAATATTTCGATGACCCTGTCTATGGGGCTTTCTTAAGAGGTTTGGAATACGCTCATGCAACGTTCTTTGTTGACGAATCTGCTCAAAGGCAAGTCATGATGGATGCTGTTGATAAAGTTGTCTTGAAAGGCATAGCTCCTGAAATTGCCTGGAAAGAAGCTGCAGAAGAGGAGCAAAAGGTTCTTGACAATTTCTGGAGTTCCGTTCATTGATCGTTTTTCAGTCCGGGGTTGCACCCCGGGCTGAATTTCATTTTCGGGAGTGTGCAGAATGAGGCTAAGGCAGAAAAAAATCATAACAGCTTACACTTTTCTAGCAATACCACTTTTGTTCTTCATTGTCGTTAGATTTTATCCCATGGTATATTCTTTTTGGTTGAGCTTCACAGATTGGGATTTGATATCGCCAAAAAAGAATTTTATCGGGCTTTTGAACTACATAAATATCTTCAAAGATGAGGTCTTTGTGAAGGCCATAATAAATACGTTGAAATACGTGGCGTTTGGTGTACCAGCAGTTATAATAGTTTCGCTTTATCTTGCATTAGTCTTGAATAGGATAAAAAAGTTTCAGGGTTTCTATAGATTGCTTTACGTTATGCCTTATATCACTCCTCTTGTTGCAGTAAGCTGGGTTTGGAAATGGATGTATCAACAACCACCAATAGGTTTCATAAATAATTTACTCACGATCCTTGGCTTGGATTCTCAACCCTTTTTGATGAGCACTTCTCAAGCTCTTCCATCTATAGTGGTTACCACCGTTTGGGTTAATCTCGGCTACTGTGTAATCATCTTTTTAGCTGGCTTGCAAACAATTCCTCAAGAGTATATAGAAGCGGCGAAAATCGATGGAGCCAACAGAAGGCAAATTTTGTGGAGAATAACTATTCCACTTCTGAATCCCATTATCGTATTCCTTGCCGTTACTCAGAGCATTACTTTCTTGAGAATTTTCACCCAGGTTTACAACATGACAGATCAAGGTTCTGGAGGTCCTCTAAATTCCACCAAGCCTCTTGTTTTGTATATTTACCAGAAGGCATTTATGTCCTTTGATATGGGAACAGCAGCTACAGCGACAGTTATTCTTTTCGGAATAATTATGATAATAACCCTTGTTCAAATGATAATTCTGAACAAAAACATAGAATATTAATGATCTTGGGAGTGATGAAATGGTTAAAAGAGATAGATTAACAACGATTTCAGCATACGTATTTCTCACTATATTCGCCGTACTAATGGTCTTCCCCTTTATCTGGATGTTCTCTTCTTCTTTTAAGGATTCCGGCGAAATATATGAATTCAATCTATTTCCAAAGTACCCAACGCTGTACAATTACCAGTATATTTTTAACTACTCACTTTTCCCAAGATGGTTTTTGAATAGCCTTTTGATAGCGGTGGTAACAACGGTTTCGGTCCTTTTCTTTGATTCATTGATCGGTTATACACTCGCAAAATTTGATTTTCCAGGAAGAAAGCTCATATTCATACTGATTCTCAGTACGTTGATGATACCTACTGAAATGCTGGTGATCCCGTGGTATATCATGGTAAGGAACCTGCACTGGATGGGCACATATTGGAGTATCATGTTTCCAGGGATGATAAGCGCTTTCGGTATATTTCTCATGAAACAGTTTATGTCCACTATTCCCAATGATCTCATAGATGCGGCGAGAATTGATGGTGTTTCAGAATTTGGTATCTTTTTCAAGATAGTGCTTCCCTTGGTGAAACCCGCTCTGGCTACACTGGCAATTTTCAATTTCATTGGTAACTGGAACGCATTTTTATGGCCATTGATCGTTACTTCTTCACCAAAAATGTACACACTACCTGTTGGAGTAGCGTACTTTTCCAGTGAAAACTCCATGAGTTGGGAACTCATAATGACAGGAGCAGCAGTTTCCACAATACCACTTATAATATTCTTCCTCATATTCCAGAAGCAAATTGTAAAGGGCATTACCATGTCCGGACTGAAGGGGTGACAGTATGATAACAAGGGTAATCGATTCACACGCTCACTTTCCACTTTCAGATCTCAAGAGTGTTATGAATAAGGAAGTTCATCCCAGGGTTGAATCGGAACGTGAAAAATGGAGAAAAGCCTGGCAGTTCCCTATTCCACAGGCGATTGATGATTTGGATGAGTTAATCGAAAGATGGTACGAAGAAACTCTTGAATACGACCTATCAAAAGTTGTCTTTGTTACTGCAAACGGTAACGATAATATGTTGAGAATAATATCTGCTCATCCTGATAAATTTGTGGGATATGCTCATCATGACCCTTCAGAACCTGATGCCGCAGAAACGCTCGAAAAATACCTGCAAAAGGGGTTGAACGGTTATAAAATCCTTGGCCCCAGGGTCTCGGTCCCTTTGAATGATAAAAGTCTTTATCCTGTATGGGAAGTTGCCCAGAGTTACAAAATTCCTGTTCTCATTCATTTTGGAATTATGGGCGGTGCAGGGGGTATTGCAAGCCACGTCAATATAAACCCTTTGATCATTCACGATGTCGCCAAAAATTTTCCAGAGATAAACTTCATAATCCCGCATTTTGGCGATGGTTATGTTTTTGAGACCCTTAACTTATGCTGGGCTTGTCCAAATGTTTTCATAGACACAAGTGGTTCGAATCAGTGGATGAGATGGATGCCTTATGAAATCACTCTCGAAAAACTTTTCAGAAAGTACTATGAAACCATCGGTCCCGAGAGGATCATTTTTGGAACAGATTCTAGCTGGTTCCCCAGAGGGTTTTCAAAGAGCTATTTCGATGAGCAATACCGGGCCATGGTTTACATAGGAATGAAAGACGATGAAATAGACCGTGTTCTTTATAAAAACATCGAAGAACTCCTTGAAGGAAGCGTTGAGAAATGAGCATGAATAAAAATTATCAAAAGTACGTTCTCGCTCCCTCGTACAGAAATTGGAAGCAAAATTTTCTGAAGTACTTTATTCAGGAAAACAAGGCCCATCTTGTAGTATTGAAAGAGTGCAAAGTAGTCGATTACGAAAAAACAAAAAAAATAAAGGATGCAATCTTAGCTTTTGAAAAAAACTCTGACTTACCGGAAGAGCTGCCAGAAGGGTTTGAGGACCTTTTCTTTCTCTTTGAAAACAAGCTGGCAAAATATGTAGGATCTGATATTGCCGGTTATCTTCACACAGGTAGAAGTAGAAATGATCTCGATACAACTGTTTTTAGAATGCACGTGAGAAAAAAGCTTCTGAAGATTGTTGAATCAATGTTGTTGCTTTTGAAGGAACTCCTAAAAAAAACTCTGGAGACAGATGACAAACTCTTTTTGCTTTACACCCACGGGCAACCTGCCCAAGTATCCACTTTTGCCCATTACTTGTCTGCCTTTGCCTTTGAAGTCATAGAAGATTTAGAAGCACTTTTTAATGCCTATGAGAAAGTAAATCTCTGTCCCGCGGGTGCAGCTGCTATAACCACAAGCGGTTTTAATATCAATCGGGAACGCCTTGCTGAGCTTTTGGGCTTTGAAAAACCAGTAGAGAACTCCTATCGTGCCATAGTTTCCTCTCATTGGATAACCCATCCTTCCTCAGCAATTAGGCATTTTCTTGAGGATGTAGGAAGGTTTGTTGCTGACATCAGTCACAAAGCATCAAATGAAGTAGGTCTTGTGGACTTTCCCGATGAACTTGTACAGATAAGCAGCATTATGCCACAAAAGAGAAATCCGGTGATTCTTGAACATATAAGAATCTTTTCAGAAATGGCAGCAGGGGAATTTGCAAATTTGACAAACCTTTTCAGGAATGTCCCCTTTCAGGATGTTAACGAAGTAGCAGATGCTCCAATGAGGATTTTTGACAGTGCGAGCGAGTACGTTGATTCTGTTGTAGTATTACTGAAAACAATTATAGAAGGGATAGAAGTAAACAGCGAAAGATGTAAAGAACTTGCCTTATCCTCTGGAGCTACGACAACTGAACTTGCAGATACTCTTGTGAGAGAGGCAAAAATAGGCTTTAGAAAGGCACATAAAATCGTTTCAGCCTTTGTGCGTTCTGGCAAATCTTATGATGTTCTGAAAGAGAGTTTTGAAAAGGAAATTGGAAAGACTTTCCCCTTTTCAAAAAAAGAAATCCAAAAGGTGCTTTCCCCAAAACACTTTGTGGAAGTCAGGAGAATATCTGGAGGACCTTCTAAAACGGGGATGAAGAAGCTCTTGGAAAAATTCGAAAGCGACTTGACAAAAATTCGATTGAAATACAACAAACTCAATGAAAAGAACCTGGAGTATGAGAACCTTTTAGATATGGCTTTTAAAGACCTTTGAATAGTGGTGATACTATGATCAAAGCTGAGAAGATCTATACGCTCGTAAAAAAAGAACTCGTAAAGGACAATACAATTGTCAACAAACCGGTTCGAAAAGAAGCGGAAAAATATAAAGGTCCCTTCGCAGAGATTATTTTGGAAAATATGAAAATCGCCCAAAGAGAA
>QNAR01000089.1 GCA_003643975.1 Thermotogae bacterium
GAGGAGGACTTCGTTAGGAAACTCATAAGGAGGAATTAGCATGAAAAAGCTTGTGCTTTTTTTTACAGCTATGTTTTTGGCGCTGTTGTTTCTGGGAGGATGCCCATCCAGTAATAGACCATATTTGAGTATATCAGCACAGGAATTGAACAGGGAACCCGGTGAAGTGTTGGAACTAACTGTAAATCCCAAGAATTTCGTACCCGATGGTTCAGAGACATATCTGTGGCAGGTTGAGTACTGGGATGAAGAGAGCTGGAAGAGCCTTTCAGGCCATTTATTTCAACAGGATTCTGGCCAAAGCGCCTATCTTTATTTACCTGAAGTGGATTATGAAAAACTATGGATAGGTGTGAAGACAACGGTTTTTGTTGATGGTGAGTTGAAAGAACTCTCTGGTTCGAAGATATTATACTATGGTGATAAACCTGATGTTGCGGTGGAAGTATTCGAAAGCACAGAATCGTTTCAAGCTCCAGATAACTGGTTTGAAAATTGGGGAGCGAGTAAAGACGAAAGAACACCTTTTTATTTCAGGTATGTCAGGGGATTCTCTCCAACGACTTTACCTGCTTTTGACCCGTTTGAAGGCAGGATAGCGGCAGTTGATGTAGAACCCAGTGCCACACCTTCTGAATCTTGTGTATATGTGCACAGCATGGAAGAGATATCAAAGAGTAGTTATTCCATATCTGAATTAAACGATTCCTTTGATGATATCGATATCGGTGAAAAAGGATGGAGAAGGCGCATAAGAATAGCGGCGGATTTGAGCTCAGTAGAAGCGGACGGCCTCCCCGATAAATGGTTTGTAGATCTTTATCCTGACGCTTCAGATACTGGTTATGATCCCGATAATGAATCATTGTTTCTCATAAGAGGAGTCAAAACCGGAGGAACTTTTATTGTTGATGAACTCCTTGATATTTCTAACCTGGCTCTGTTATCACCGAAAGCAGAAAGTTTCAACCTTAAAAGTGTTATTACCGTGCATTTTGAACTCGACGAAAACTCGCTGGGTATAGGCCCTTTGCTGGATGAGGAGCATTACTTTGGAATAATGCTCGTCGGTCACGCGGAGGTTTCTGCTTCACCTGAGTTCAGCAGTGAAGTGATTATGGAAATCCCAGCAATTCTTGGGGCTGAGATGGTATTTTCCCCGGACGTAAATTTTTAAGGAGGTGCCCAGTTGACAGAGGAAGTCCTGGTTATTGCAACAGAACATTTAAATGACCTTTTGGATTTTTCTGGAATAAAAGAGATTCCCCTTGATGCAATCAAAGAACGTTTGAGAGAACACGCCACCTTCTTACCCCGCTTGCATGCTGAGGGCGATGAAAGCCACAGGCAGGTAATACCCTATATTGTCCTCAAAAATGGGGAAGATTTCATTCTTTTGAAACGCACTGAAAAGCAGGGTGAAAAAAGGTTGCATAATAAATTCGCCCTTGGCATAGGCGGGCATGTGAATTCGACAGATGGGGATCTGGAAGATGCGTGGAGAACTTTTGAAAGGGGATTATGGAGAGAATTCAATGAAGAAGTGGACGCAGAACCAAAAGCCCTTACATATCTTGGGGTGATAAATGACCTTTCAAGCCCTGTCTCCAGAGTTCATCTGGGAATTCTATATCTGGCGGAGGTTGAGTTTCGAAAATTGAGAGAAGAGGATATGTTTGAAATATTCACTGTTTCATGGGATGAGTTATCAGCTTATAAAGGTAAAATGGAAGGGTGGTCAACATTAACGACAGAATATCTGCTAAAGTTCTTAAAGCCTTTGCAAAGGTAAACCTGTATCTTCAGGTTTGTGCCCTGAAAGGAAACTATCACGAACTCGTAACACTTTTCCAGACAATATCTCTTTATGATGAACTCCTCATGGAACCTTCCCTTTTTCCGGGCATAAGGTTTTATTCAGAGCCTGCCATACCATGGGGACCTGGTAATTCCCTTTATCATGTTTGCGAGGATTTTGAAAGAGAAACTCACCAGAGGCTTTCGCTAAGATTGACATTGAAAAAGCGCATACCCTTTGGTGGTGGCCTTGGTGGCGGGAGCGCAGATGCAGCGGTTTTGTTAAGGGCCCTTGGCAAAATGTTCGAAGTCCCTTTCAGGGTAATTTATAAGATTGCCTGCAAAGTGGGAAGTGATGTTCCTTTTTTATTGGTTGGTGGTACCGCTGTCGGTCTTGGAAGAGGTGAAAAGCTGATTTTCCCTGGTGATCTTCCAGCTTAAATTGGAGCTTCATTTTTCAACAACCGGCGTTTCCACCGCAAGAGCTTACTCATTGGTTGATAAAGGGAACTACAACGAAAGGCCAGAACCTCAAAAGGTTTTTGAGCTTTATAGGGCATTGAAAAACAGCGAATATGTAAAAGCTGCGTCACTTAGCAAAAATACCTTTGAGAGAGCCATTCGAGAAACTGAAATAATGGATCAGCTAAAACATCTTGCCGGCAATGATGCAATATTCAACAGGCTTTCCGGTTCTGGAAGCACCATATTTAGCCTTTATAAGCCCGGTTCAAACCGGGGGAATTTCAGATTTGTGAACTCGGATGAGGTGAAAAGGGCGAATGACTTTTAATGGACTCTTGCTTTATAAAGCCCTTAAAGAACTGAAGAAGTTCAAAGGGTATTCTTTAAGACAAATATATCAAAGCGGAAAAAATAATTTTTATCTAAGGTTTCAGTGGGGAACATTTCAAATCTCTGTTAATCCCCGCTACCCTTTTGCTTTTCTCAGGAAAGGTAACGATAGAGAACCCTCAACAGTTTCGCCGCTTTTGAAAATCCTGAGGGGGAAATTGAATGGAGCGACTTTAGTTGGTGTGAATCAGCCTGCCCTTGACAGGGTTTTTGAGCTTCGTTTTCAAAGGAGGACCCCCTTTGGCGAAGTTGAAAGGCATCACCTCTTTGTAGAATTGATCGGTCCGGCTTCCAACATCGTTTTAACCGATGATGAGTTGAAAGTCATTGGACTCCTCAAAAAAAGGGTTACGGAAAAAAGGACACTGCTTGCCGGCTCTCATTATAGCTTTCCTGAAAGGGATGGTTTGGATATCCTCAAAATGGATTGGCAAGATTTCCTGAAGTTTATTGAAGAAAGGGAATTTCAGACAAGAGAAATACGGGTGCTTGGTTTTGATAGAAAAAGCCTTGACAATTTATTCTCTTTGATGTCCCTCAGGAGGGATCAGGTTCTCTCCCGCGATGAGGCAAAAAGGCTTTTCAAAGGTTTAAAAGCCATTGGGGAATCCCTTGAAAATACCGATGTATACTTCGTTAGTGGTAAGGAAAAACCGTGGATTTCCGCGTTTTATATTCCCGGTGCCAGAAAAATGGAGCTTTCAGCGGCAATTGATGCACTTATAGAAAGCGAGAGAAAAAAAGAGGAATTTAAGGCCTTGAGGGATGCGATTTTAAGGCATTTGAACAAAGAGGTCAAGAAGCTGCAAAAATTGATAGACAAGTTAACAGGAGAAATCGCAGCGTTGTCTGATTACGAAAAATACAGGAAAATGGGTCAGCTGTTGACAGCAAATTTATACAAGCTGAAAGAGAAAAGAGAGCTTCTGTGGCTGGAAGATTGGGAAAGCGGGGAGAAAATTCAGATCAAACTTGACCCTCAACTGACGCCATCAGAAAATGCGAGAATGTTTTTCAAGTATTATAATCGTTCGAAGCGAAAGGTTATAGCCGTAAATAAAAGGCTGAAAAAACTTCAGCCTCTCTTGGCTTATTATTTAGACCTGCAAGAGATGTTTAAAATTGCTGACAGTTACGAAGATTTAGAGGCTTTGAGAAGTGAATTAGAGGAAATAGGCATATTAAGAAGGAAAACTGCCAAAAAGCAAAAAAAGAAAAAAGACAATACCGCGATAGGGCCAAAGAGCTTTACTTTCAGGGGTTATAAGTATCTGGTAGGCAGAAATCATATTCAAAATGATGAAATACGAAGACGAGCTGCGGCAGATGATCTGTGGTTTCATGCTCGCAATATTCCCGGGGCACATGTTATACTGAAAACAGCCGGAAAACGCCCTGGCGATGTTGAAATAAAATACGGAGCATATTTGGCAGCTATTCATTCAAAAGGAAAATTGTCAGGGAAAGTTGAAGTTGATTATACAAAAGTTAAAAACGTTTGGAAACCAAGAGGGGCACATCCTGGTATGGTTCTTTACAGGGATTACAGAACTCTGATTATTGATTCCAGCGAGGAGGATTTTAATGCTGAGAGTGAGTAGTCTCGTCTTTATAATTGGAGCAATATGCAGCTATATCCCCCTTTTTATGGGCGATTCAATGCTAGCAACGATTTTCTTTGCCGCAGGTGTTACCATTAGCCTTTTCATTTGGTACGTTCTCGCGATAAATCGTGATGCACATTACAAGGAACTTGTAAAAAAGGGTTTCTTTGACGATAAAGATATGAGGGCCAATAAGCTATTTATGAAGAGAAGAGCGATCCCCTACGTGATTGCATATACCTTTTCTTTTACCGCTCTTCAACTGTCAAGCATGGGAGCTATGAAAGTACTGATTGAAAACGCCTATGTGCTTTCGGAAATCTCCGATACTGCAAAACTGATGGAAGTGCTTGGAAAAGAGTATATGATATATTCAGCTGTTTTTCTGGTGTCTCTCATTTCAACGGCTTTCCTTTTTTATAAATTGATCGATATTATCTACAATGATGAGGTGAAAATGCAGCTCATAGTTTCTAAAAAGAAACGAATACCAGCTTTGGTGCCAGGCCCCATATCCATATGGACAGTTGTGCTTTTCACATTGATTTCATATGGTGTGTTCAGCTGGTATTTTAGATATAAGTTGATGATAGTGCAGGTACTTTATGGAAGATTCAGAGAAAAGCTCAAGGAATTTGAAAAAAGTACTCAAAAAGAAGAGGATGTAAAGAAACAGTTTCTTCAGAATACAGAAAGCGCTGAGAAACTCAAGGAGAGGTACAGCAGCTTGCTTGAAAATGCTCAAGATGTGAACAAAAGGAAAGAAGTTATTGCGGCCCTTTTCAGGGATTTGGGGAAACTCAGCACAAAGGATGCCGGCACAATCTTGAGAGATCTCTTTGATAAAGCGTTGCTTTCTGAATCTGAATATAAAAAGCTCTTTAAATTACTCTTTTAGGAAAGGTGATGTTGATGAGAAGAGTACCACCTGTCACGTTGACACTGATTTCAATAAACATAACTGTATACTTTTTCAGTTTTATCTTTTCTATGTCCAGACCTCAAATGGGAGATGTTTATACCTTATTCCTCTACTACGGCGGAGTGAGTAGAAGCGCTCTTCAACATGGCCTGATTTATACACCGGTAACTGCCCTCTTTTTACATGGCAATATGTGGCATATCCTTTTCAACATGTATGCCCTTTATCAACTTGGGTATATTGTAGAGGGGCTTTTTGGAAGAAAGAAATTCATCATTCTTTATTTTTTGGGTGGCATTGTCGGAAATCTTACCGCCGTAGCTTTCACCCCCTACATAACTATTGGCTCCAGCAGCGCTATCTTTGGATTGGTCGGGGTGCTTTTTGTTCTGGGTTTTAAAAAGGATACGCCAATGGTGCTCAGATCTGTTACTGGTTTTTCCCTGTTGCCGATAATTCTTCTTAACCTCTTTTTTGGTCTTGCTATTCCAAATATCAGCAATGCTGCACATATAGGAGGACTCCTCATGGGGATGTTATTGGGCTGGTATATCCCCCCACAATACGCTACTGTGAAAAAACGGCGTTTTGTGAGAATCAAGGAGAAATCCCCGGAGGAAATTTCACAAGAAATCCTCATAAAATACATGCCCATTCTCAATGCGTTGAAAAAAAATGACAACGAAGGCGAACTCGATGAAAGAACGATGCAAATTGCACAACTTAGGAAAGAGCTTAGTCAACTAAAAGATCTTGAACTCGCCCAAAAAGTTCTCTGGAAATTGTATGAAAGAGACTTACTTACGGAAGAGGAATTCGAAAAACTGCGCAAATTTCTCTGAGGAGGAATGGCCATGAGAAATTCATCGCTCATACTGTTTTTGCTTATAGTCACCGCGGTTTTCTCCGTGGATTATTCTGCCCATTCGCCTTTGCCAAAAGCAGGAGCTGTTATTGCTCCTATTAATGGTGTAGTAAGTCTCAGCTGGCAAGTAGATAATCCCTATGGAAAAACGCTGGCTTTTTATCTTTACCTCTTCGATGGTGAGAAACAATCTCTCTATGGGCCACTTGAAAAAAACAACTTTTCTCTCTTGACGAAACCAGGAAAAACTTACAGCTGGAAGATAAAAACCGAGGTTTATGATAAAGAATACTGGAGCGAAGAATGGAATTTTCAAGTTCCAAAATCTTATGAGAAGCTCTTTGGAGACGATAACTGGGATTATCCGGTGGATGCAAAGCTAACGGATAGCAAATTAAAGGTACTCGTCAAAAAGCTGGATTGCTCTGTTGACTATTCGGCATATCTAATGGAATTATCGGAAACCTTTGAAGTCACTGCGAAATATTTTTTGGGTTCTTTTGTACCTATGTGTTTTTGGAATGATAAAGTGCTTGGTTATGAGGAAAGTAAGAATGGAAGCCTTCAGGTGATAAGCTATAGCAGTGGCTCAACCGAAGCTGTTTTTCCGGAAACCCTGTCCTCTGTGCAGCTTCTCAAAGCTGACAACGATGTGGTCATTTGTGTCGGAAGAGAGAACCTGAAAACTGTCGCTTTGGTTAAAAAGGGAAAATCCATATCGAAAATAGATCTTTTCTCTTTTTCTATATATGATGCCACCGTTGTCGATGATGGTATTGTTTTTGTTGGAACTATTTCTCAGGAAAATCTCAATTTTCCCGTCGTTGTTTTGGAGAACAGTTCTGTTCTGAAATGGGAGCATCAGGGATGGCTTTTAAAGGTAGTCCCCGGAGAAGAGAAACGGTTTTTCTATGTGCTTGGAATTGTTCCGACTCCAACAGGTGATCACGATGTGGTTTTAAGAAA
>QNAR01000090.1 GCA_003643975.1 Thermotogae bacterium
ATAACATTTCTATCTACTACTGAGTAAATTCTCTCCATGCCTGGTGCCTTTATTATGTTTTCCGCGAAAACTTTTCGTATGATTTCACGAGTAGGCTCCACATTCAACTGGTCTATACGTGGATATACATTTTCAGCTATGAGCACGGGTTTTCCAGCTTCTGTCAATATTTCTGTTATTGTTTCTGTGGCTGTGATGTTCCCGGCAAAGATCACGGGCACGTTTAAAGGGAGGGTAGCCAGGAGCTTTGCATTGTGTATCACAGTTTCCCGCTCTCCGTAATCCACGCCGCCAGCAAGGAGGATTATTCGCGGGTCTACCTCTACAATATGTTCTAGATCTTTGCTGTTTAACTTTCCAGCTGAGACATACTTTATCACCGCACCTGCCCCTAAAGCCGCCTCACGAGCGGCTTTAACAGTCATGTCATAGACAAGCCCATGGACTGTCATTTTCAGTCCCCCAGCAGCGCTGCTTGTGGCAAGAAAGATGTTCCAATCAAGTGTATCGACATTCAAGCGCTTTTTAAGGGTGGAAATTGCCCTTTCGATTCCAAGCGTCACATCACCGGCATCTACAGTAGTATAATGCTCTCCCTGGGAAAGAAATCTCAATTTTCCTGAGCCATCTGATGCAAAGGCCGAAAGCACAGTTGTGGTACTGCCAATTTCAGCAATAAGTGCATCAACTTTCATTTTCTTTACCTGCTTTCAAGAAGTTCTCGTACAATGCGGTTGACAATTTTGCCATCGGCTTTTCCCTTAACCCGTGGCATAAGTTCTTTCATGACTTTGCCTAAATCGGATGGCTTGGCGGCACCCATGCTGTCGATGATTTCTATCGCCAATTCTCTTATTTCGTTTTCGGATAACATCTTAGGCATAAATTCTTTTAAAATGTTCAATTCAGCTTCTTCAGAGGCGGCCAGTTCATTTCTACCAGCATTCTTGTACGCTGCAATAGATTCTTCGCGTTTTTTGGCTTCCTTCAAAACAATATTTTGCACGAGCTCATCTGTAATACCCTTGTTTCTGGCCTCCGCTGAAGAGGCAAGATAGTTTTTAACAGAAGCCACAATTGCACGAAGCGTATTAAGCTTCACATGGTTCTTTTCCTTCATTGCTTTTTTTATCTCTGATTGAATATTGTCGTAGAGGTTCATATCATTCCTCCTTTTTCTCAGAAGCCTGTTCGGTTGCGAGTTCCTCTTCTGTAAAACTCACAGGCCTTACAAGTGGGAAGGGAATTATATCTCTTATATTTGGTGAATCAGTTATGAACATCAGGATTCTATCTATCCCTATGCCCAGTCCGCCCGTTGGGGGCATTCCATATTCGAGCGCTCTTACAAAGTCCATATCCATCATATGTGCTTCTGCATCACCAGCATCTCTCAAACCAGCTTGATGAAGGAACCTCTTATATTGCTCAACAGGGTCATTCAACTCACTAAAGGCATTGGCACACTCCATACCATTAATCACCAACTCAAAGCGTTCAGTTACGCGAGGATCATTTCGGTGTTTCTTTGCGAGAGGGGAAATAATTACTGGATGTTCTAATACAAAAGTGGGAGCTACGAGTTCATCTTCCACGAGATCCCATAGCTTTTCAATAAGATGACCTCGCTCCTTGATCTCTGGTATATTGTCATGGCTCTCCAAAACCTGAAGAAGTGCTTCGTCGCTGTCTTCGAGAATATCGACACCAAGGCGTTCTTTGATAAAATCCCTCATTTTCACCTTTCGCCAGGGTCTGGAGAAGTCAATTTCTTTTCCTTGATATTCAATAACTGTCCCACCGGTTAGTTTTTCCACGACAGAACTTATAAGGGCTTCTGTTAATTCCATCATATCCTCATAATCTGCGTAGGCTTGATAAACTTCCATCATGGTGAATTCCGGATGATGCTTGTAGGAGATACCCTCGTTTCTAAAATTTTTCCCAATTTCGTAGATTCTTTCGAAACCACCTACAAGATACCTTTTTAGATAAAGTTCTTCCGCAATTCGCATGTACATGTCCACATCAAAAACATTTATGTGGGTAATAAAAGGTCTTGCTGAAGCACCACCTGTGACAGAATGTAATATCGGTGTTTCTACCTCCATAAATCCCCTCTGATTTAGGAATTCTCTTGTCAATCTTAGAAGCTCAAATCTCTTTTTGAATCTTTCGAGAGCTTCATCATTGGACAGCATTTCAACATAACGCTGTCTGTAAATTATTTCCTTATCCTTTAGTCCATGCCATTTTTCAGGTAGCATTCTGATGGCTTTTGAGAGAATTTCGAATTTTTGTACGTAAATCGACATCTCCCCTGTATGCGTCCTAAAAGGGAAGCCTTCTATTCCCACAAAATCTCCAAGGCTTATGTGCTTTTTGAAGAGTTTAAAATTCTCGTCTCCCACGGAATCTTTTCGGATATAAGCTTGTATTCTTCCCGAATCGTCTTTTAGAACAAAGAACGCCGATTTCCCGTGATGTCTCAATGCCACTACCCTTCCAGCTGTGGAAAGAATAGCATCTTCCTTGGTTTCCGATGCCTCAAGATAGTCGTATTCTTCTTTTATCTTTGCAGATGAATGGGTTTTGCTAAATCTGTACGGATAAGGTTCGATACCAAGCTCTCTTAATTCAGCAATGTTCTGCATTTTTTGTTGTCTAATCTCTTCATTCATTGCTCTTAGCCTCCATTATTTGGTTATAGCGAGGATTTTGTATTTAATATTTCCTGAAGGTGCTCTTACCAAGAGCTCCTCGTCGACGTGCCTATCTAGTAGGGCTTTGCCGATTGGCGAATCTACACTTATCTTATTTTCAAATATATTCGCTTCATGTGTGTTAACAACTCTAACTTCCATGGTTTCCTTGCTTTCAAGATTCTCAAGAAGCACTTTGCTGCCTATTCGTACAATCGAATTATCGCCATTGTCCTCGATTATTTCAGCATTGTTAAGAATTTCTTCGAGCTGTTTGATCCTGCTGTCAATTTTACCTTGTTCGTTCTTTGCCTCGTCATATTCGCTATTTTCGCTAAGGTCGCCCAGTTCTCTGGCTTCTTTTATTCTTTCGGCGATTTCATACATGAGTTTCTTGCGAAGTGTATCCAACTCCTTTTTTAAGCTTTCATAGCCCTCTTTTGTGAGATAGATTACCTCTCTTTTTGTCATCTATATCCCTCCCAGATGGTTCTTTGTTTTTAGCTCATCTTTCAATTCACTAATTATATCCATAAAATGGTCAAGGTCTCTGAATTCTTTGTAAACAGAGGCGAATCTAACGTAAGCTATTCTATCTTTCTTTTTAAGCCTGTTCATTACCAGTTCTCCAATTTTTAATGTAGAAACTTCTGATTTGCCAAGTTTCCGAACCTCATGCTCAATTTCAGTGAGCATTTCTTCCATTTCTTCGAGTGTGATAGGCCTTTTTTCGCAAGCTTTTATGATGCCAGACAAAATCTTCTGACGATCGAAACGCTGCCGACGTCCATCTTTCTTTACCACGAATATCGGCCTTTGTTCGAATCTCTCATAAGTGGTGAAACGTCCACCGCAGTCTTCACACTCTCTTCGCCTGCGGACAACCGCACCGCCATCTGTGGTTCTGGTATCGATTACCCTTGTTATAATGCTTCCACAAAAGGGACATTTCATTTTTCCCCCTCCAATTTCTCAGCAATTTTTTGTAGCTTTTTCAACCTGTTGAACACCGCGGATTTACTCATGGGGGGATCCATGAGTTCTCCGAGTTCTCTCAGGTTCAGTTCTTCGTATTCGAGCCTGAGCTTTGCGAGCTTTTCAAGATCGGCTGGCAAACTATCTAACCCAAGCTTTCTTTCAATGATCCTGATGGCTCTTACGTGCCTTGCCATTGCCTGGCCCGACTTGTTGGCATTCGCAGTGATGAAATTCAGTGTTCGGCTAACATTTCCTCTAATTTGCCTTACCTCAACGGCCTTTAACAATACGGAAACAGCGCGGGAGGCTTCAACGAGTGAAAGCAACTCCACGATGTCTCTAGAGGATTTAATATATACTTTGTATTTGTTTCCCACTTCGATATATCCCGCTTTGATATTTAAAAAATTCGCCAAATGATTGGTCAAGTTGAGGATAAAATTCTTTGTGGTATCAAGAGAAATCTCCAGATGATATCCTCTTGATGGATCTACAACAGATCCTCCTGCTAAATATAATCCCCTCATAAAAGCACCAAAATAGGCGGGGTCTTTTTTTACGAAATCTGGTAAATCGTCGCTTAAAATGGAAATTCCAAATTTCTCGAGAAACCCATAAATTTTGTTGAAAGAATACAAAATTTCTCCGCCACGGCGGTGCTTAAGCCGGGTTTCCTCAGTGATACTCGTTTCAACGGAGGTGATCCCGAGTTTTTTGGATAATGTGTATAACCTTTTAAGGCTCGTAATCGAGTTCAAAGAAATAACTAGATATTTTTTTGCATTGCTAATTCTAAGAGAGCCCCGGGATTTTACATAACCTAAAAACTCTGCCCTTGTTTCCATATCGTTATCTATGGCCAGATGGCAGAGTTCATCTTTTATCTTATCAGCAAAACTCATAAAAATCCCCCATCAATCTTCATGTAGCTCTCTGTGATGCAAGGAAACATTTCTACTTTCATTTTGCATTGCATTGTACAAACGCTCGGCTATGTATACAGATCTGTGCCTTCCACCAGTGCAACCAACAGCGATTTTGATCTGGTTTCTACCGCTAAAACTGAATTCTTCGATAGTAATATCACAAACCTTTTTTATAGCAGAGAAGTATTCGCCAATCCTCTTGAACTCTTCGAGAAATTTTTTGATTCCCTTGTCCTTTCCCGTTAATTCAGACAGTTCTGCAATATAATACGGGTTTGGCAAAAAACGCACGTCAAAAACGAGATTGGCATCTTGAGGTACCCCGTTTACATAGCTAAAACTTTCGATAATAACACGTATGGGGGGTATTTCATGCAATTCCTTTTTTATCGCATTGAGCAGGCGCAGATGCATTTCTTTTACATCCATATTTGAAGTGTTGATTACTTCATCAGCAATATCCATGAGCGGTCTCATCATTTCGCGTTCTTTACGGATGGCTTCAGATAAAGAGTACTTCTTCATTAAAGGGTGTGCCCGCCTTGTTTTTCCATATCTGAATTTAATGATTTCATCATCGGCATCAAGGAAAATGGTCTTGATCGCTACATCGTTCAAATTAGCCTTGGCTTTTTGAATTTCCATTATGAAGGCTTCTGCGCTCTTGGAGCTTGTTATAGCCCTTATGTCCACTACTATTGCAAGATTATCCATTTCCTTGCGCTTTAATATCTCATAGAAGTCCCGAAAAACGGTGAGTGGAACGTTGTCAACGCTGAAAAAACCGAAATCTTCGAGAAATTTAAGCGCTGAGGTTTTGCCAGCACCCGACATACCTGTTAGTATTATTAGATTGCGTTCAGCCATACAAACACCTCATAAATGTATAAATTCCCCCAGTTTTTCGAGTTCGACGTGGCTAACCACAAGCTCATCACTGGATTCTAAAAGAAGCGATGCCTTTCTTTTAAAATCCTCTGCGCTACCAGTTACATAAAAAGTAACACTGGATTTTTTTGTGGTCTCAATTTTTCCAATCCATTCAATTACCTTCTCAGAAACATGATCTGCGGGGTCAATTATTTGTGTACCATTGCCTAGATATTTTTCTATAACCGTTTTTAAATACGAATAATGTGTACAGCCTAATATGAGATAATTTGGCGAAATTCTTCTAATCTCTTCAAGATAATATGTAACAATCCATTCAGTTAATTCACCATCACTCAGACCTTCTTCAACCAGGGGGACAAATAATGGACATGCTTTTTGGAAAATCCCGGAAATATTTTCATCTATTATGAGCTTTCTCAAATATACTGAGCGCTTTATAGTGACTTCGGTTCCTATTATAGCAATAGAGTTCTTATCTGAAACGTTATTTCTCAGATAATGGATTGTAGGATCAATAATACTGAAAAATGGGACCCAAAGATTATTTTTTTCTGCTTCTGTTAGCAATGAATCAGTTGTGTTGCAAGCCGTTACGATGGCATCGACATTTATATGCCTGAAAAAACTGAGTATTTCTGAAATAAAGCCACGTACCATTTCCTGAGGTTTCGAGCCATAGGGTAACCGTGCTGTATCAGCGAAATAAAAAAAATCAATCCCAAAAGGGATTTTCATGAGAAGCTGCTTCAGTACTGTGAGACCACCAATACCTGAATCATAAACGCCTATTCTAATCCTTTGCAATCCTTCCACGTCCTTTATAATGATCCTTTAAAATTGCATCGTACTTTTCTTTTAGTCTTTTCAACTCGCTTTGGGCTTTGATAAAATCTGTTGTCATATTCACAAGCATCGCGACAAGAACACTATCCAACCCGACTTTTTCTACCTCTTTTTCAAGGATACCAAACTCCTGAATGATTTCGTTGAAAACCTCATCAACAATACTTTGAGGTTCATTTGTGATGAATTCATATTCTCTTTCCCCAAGTTTAAGAACCACAGGCCTTTTCATAGAAAATAGCCTCCTAATCTTCGCGTTTCTCTAAATTGCCTCTGACCCTCTTGATCAATTCTTCAATTGTTTTTTCCTCGGTTTCAAGCCTTAACTCCAGTTCTTTTATTCTCACCTGGAGATCTTCCTTCTGTTTTTCAGCAGTTTCCAGTTGCGCCCAAAGCTGTTCATTCTCTTTTTTTAATTTATTGAATTCGTCAACCATCTTATCAATAACGAGTTCAAGCTCTTCAATCAAGTTCATTTGAACACCTCCAGGAAAAATATCGCTAGTGTCATGATTTGATGATGAGTCAACCGGATTATTCATATTGTTCTAAACTAACGACTTACAAAGTATTTAAACTCATGAAATCATTAACTATTATACTACTTGAATGAACGTTGTTGGCAAATTTCAAAAATATAAAAGGGGACCAATATAGGTCCCCA
>QNAR01000091.1 GCA_003643975.1 Thermotogae bacterium
TATGTGTGTGAATGATGTTGTGTGCACCGGTGCAGTTCCACTTTTCTTTTTAGATTACATAGCAACAGGTAAATTGGAACCAAAGAAAATAGCAATGCTGGTAAAAGGAATTTCTGATGGCTGCAAAACAGCGGGATGTGCCATTATCGGTGGTGAAACAGCTGAAATGCCAGGATTTTACGCCAATGGGGAGTATGATATTGCGGGATTTGCAGTAGGTGTCGTTGATCGTGACAACATCATTGATGGTAGCAAGATCAATGAAGGCGATGTTGTTCTGGGAATACCTTCATCTGGACTACACAGTAACGGCTTCTCCCTTGTTAGAAGGATTCTCTTCGAACAGCATAAACTCAAAGTGGACACATATATCGAATCGCTAGGGAAGTCCCTTGGAGAGGAATTGCTTCACCCTACAAAAATATATGTTCCTCATGTAAAAAGGGTACAACGGGTGGCCAAACTTAAAGGTATAGCCCATATTACAGGCGGCGGGATAATTGAAAACGTTCCCCGGATCATACCTCAGGGGCTTATAGCGGAGATTAATGTAAAAAGCTGGCAAATCCCTCCTGTTTTTACTCTCATAAAAAAGCTCGGTCAGATTGAGAACATGGAAATGTTCAGGACTTTCAACATGGGCATCGGAATGGTTATGGTTGCTGCTCCTAAGGATGCGGAATTTATCGTAAAAGAGCTCACTGGTGAAGGAGCATGTGTAATAGGCAGAATAACTCGTGGCACAGGAGGTATAAAGCTTTGCTGAGGAAAATAGCTGTGCTGGCTTCGGGAAACGGTACAAATCTACAGGCTTTAATTGATGCCATAAACACTGGATTCATTAAGAATGCTGAGATCAATGTGGTGATTTCAAACAGAAAGCAAGCTTATGCCCTTGAAAGAGCCAGAAACAACGATATAGAAGCATTATGGATAAACTCCAAAGAGTTTTTTGACTGTGATGAATATAACGAACGAATCCTCAGCGAATTGAAAAGCCGTGGAATTGATTTAGTTCTTCTTGCAGGATATATGAAAGTTTTGAACTGGAAGTTTGCAAGGGACTTTGAAGGGCGTATTATGAACGTACATCCTTCACTGATACCGGCGTTCTGTGGAAAGGGGTTTTACGGTAACAGAGTCCATGAGGCCGTTCTTGCTTCAGGTGTAAAAATCACAGGTGCAACTGTTCATTTTGTAGATGAAGGAATCGACACAGGGCCTATTATTCTTCAAAAAGCCATAATGGTTAGGCCCGATGAAACGGTTGAGAGCCTGAAAGAAAGAGTGCTGGAAGTTGAACACAGGCTCTATCCATTGGCTGTAAAGCTTTTCTGTGAAAATAGGTTGAGGGTAATTGGAAAGAAAGTGATTATATTACCTCAAACAAAGCAGAGGAGGAGAAATGAATGTCAAGAAGAGCTTTGATAAGTGTTTTTGATAAAACAAAAATTGTGGATTTTGCAAAAGGATTAGTCAAATTGGGATTTGAGATTATTTCAACTGGTGGAACTGCAAAGACACTTCGGGATAGCGACATCTCTGTAATAGATGTTGCTCAACTAACGTCCTTTCCTGAGTGCTTAAATGGCAGGGTGAAGACACTTCATCCAAAAATCCACATGGGATTGCTAGCAGATAGAAAAAACGAAGAGCATTTGAAGCAGTTACAGGATCTGGGAGTTGAACCCATTGATCTGGTTGTAGTTAATCTTTATCCTTTTAAGAAAACCATTCAAATACCTGATGTTGATCTCGAAAAGGTTATTGAAAATATCGATATAGGTGGTCCAACAATGATACGAGCTGCTGCGAAAAACCATAGTAGTGTAGCGGTTATAGTAGAGCCCGAAGATTATGAAAAAGTCTTGTCGGAGCTTCGAGAACAGGGTGAGATTTCGTTACAAACAAAGCGGGAGCTATGTGCTAAGGCTTTCCAACACACAGCTCATTATGACGCTCTAATTGCCGAATATTTTAGCCAAACAACCGGGGCAGGTTTTCCAGAACAGCTAACACTCACATACGAAAAGGTACAGGAACTCCGCTATGGTGAAAACCCGCATCAAAGGGGAGCCTTTTATAAAGAGGTTGGAAGTTGTGTTGGAACAGTAGCAGGAGTCCGACAGTTGCATGGAAAGCAGTTGTCTTTCAACAATATAAATGATGCATCTGCGGCCATCGATTTGTTAAAGGAATTTGAGAAGTCCACACCTGCTGTAGTTGCCCTAAAACATACCAATCCCTGTGGCGTAGGAATTGGAAATACCCTCTTTGAAGCCTGGTCAAAGGCTTATGAAGCAGACCCTGTTTCTATATTTGGCGGCATAATCGCTATGAACCAAGAAATGGATGAAGCCACCTCCAAAGCCATAAGCAAGATCTTCGTTGAAATTATTATTGCGCCTTCCTATACAGAAAAAGCCCTCGAAATACTCACAAAAAAGAAAAATCTCAGGCTCCTGGAAATTGACCTGAATCACAGTATTGCGCAAAGATCATCATGGGACCTGAAGAGGGTAAATGGTGGTCTCCTTGTGCAAGAGCCTGATGAAGCTGTGATAGTCGATGAACTAAAAGTAGTTACAAAGCAAGCTCCCAACAGCGAAACGATGAAAGATCTCCTTTTTGCTTGGAAGGTGGTCAAACACACAAAATCAAATGGCATCGTGGTAGCGAAAAATGGCCAGACATTGGGCATTGGTCCAGGACAAGTCAATAGAATATGGGCTGTAGAAAATGCGATCCGGCAATCCCGTTTCAATGTGGGAGGTGCTGTCCTCGCATCTGATGGTTTCTTCCCTTTTTCAGACTCGGTTGAGACCGCTGCAAAAGCTGGAATAAAGGCAATCATTCAACCCGGAGGATCAATCCGGGATCGAGAATCCATTGATGCAGCGGATAAAGCCGGGATTGCCATGGTTTTTACAGGAATGAGACATTTTAAACACTAATGGGGTGAGAAAAATGAAAGTGCTCATAATAGGAAGCGGCGGTCGAGAAGCCGCAATAGCCTGGAAAATAGGGCAGAGCGCTCTAGTAAATGAAATATTTGTTGCGCCGGGTAACGCCGGAGTGCAGCCTTTTGCAGAATGTGTGCCTATTGCGGCGGATGATATACAAAAACTAATGGAATTTGCTGAAAGCAAATCAATAGACCTAACAGTAGTTGGGACAGAGATACCTCTCGTGATGGGTATTGCAGATCTATTTGAAAAGAACGGTCTGAAGATCTTTGGACCGAAGAAAAAAGCAGCACTTCTTGAGGGAAGTAAAAGCTTTGCTAAAAGATTCATGAAAAGACATAACATCCCCACGGGAGAATTTTGTGTATGTTCAAGCTATGATGAAGCCATGAAAAGCGTGATGGCTTTTAGATTCCCTGTGGTGATAAAGGCAGACGGTCTTGCGGCAGGTAAGGGGGTTAGTATTGCCAATGACCAAACGGAAGCTGAAAAAGTCCTCAAAACGGTATTTCTCGATAAGAGCTTTGGCGATGCAGGGAGAAGCGTTGTTATTGAGGAATTTCTCAATGGTAGAGAACTGTCTATGCTTTGTTTTGTAGATGGCAAAACAATTGTACCCATGGAAGGTGTTAGAGATTATAAGAGAGCTTTTGATGGTGATAAAGGGCCTAATACCGGTGGTATGGGAACGCTTTCACCAGTTGAAGGCTATATGCCAGAAATCCAGAAAGAATTCAAGGACAAGATCATGTTTCCTACACTTAAGGCGTTAAAAGAAGAGAGGATAGATTATAGAGGAGTGCTGTATTTTGGCCTTATGCTGACAGATGAAGGTGTTAAAGTTCTGGAATTCAACTGCCGCTTTGGGGATCCGGAAACACAGGTGTTGCTACCGCGAATGCAAAACGATCTGGTTGAAGTGATGCTTTCTGTTATAGATGAGAAGCTTGAAGAGCAAAAGTTGTGCTGGGATGAAAGAAGCGCTGTTTGTGTGATTATGGTGTCAGGTGGATATCCTGGAAACTACGAAAAAGGGAAGCGCATTGTTGGGCTTGAGAATATAGAAAGCGAGGACCTTTGCGTTTTTCATGCAGGTACTCAAAACAAAGGAGGAGAATTATACACAGCTGGTGGGAGGGTTCTTGGAATAACCGCTCTGGGAAAAGACTTGAACGAAGCCCGTGAAAAGGCGTATCAGGCAGTAGAGCAAATAGAATTCGAAGGAGCACACTACCGACTGGACATTGGAAAATAAAGCAAGGGAGGCAAAAATATGATTGAAAGATATGCGCTATCGCCCATGAAAGAATTGTGGACAGAAGAAGCCCAGTATCTTCGTTGGCTTGAAGTGGAAATAGCAGTTGTGAGAGCCCTGGAAACGCTGAATATGGCACCCAGAGGCACTGCTGAGCTAATAAAGAGAAAAGCTGTGATAAATGTAGAACGAATTCATGAAATCGAGGGTAACGTCGATCACGATGTAATCGCTTTCATAAAATCAGTTACGGAAAACATGGGAGATGAAGCAAGATATTTTCACAAAGGCTTGACGTCGTCGGACATAGTAGATACAGCTCTTTCTCTTGTGCTAAAGCGTTCAGGTAAACTCATTGCCTTGGAGTTAAAGCGCCTGATAGGTGTGCTGCAAAAACTCGCTATGAAACACAAGAATACAATAACCATCGGTAGAACCCATGGAGTTCATGCAGAACCAACCTCTTTTGGTTTAAAAGTTCTTTCTTTTCTTGCTGAATTTGAGAGAAATCTCAGTCGTCTTCAAAGAAGTATAGAGAGTATTTCCCACGCTAAGATCAGCGGTGCTGTTGGGAATTACGCTAATATACCTCCTGAGATTGAAAGAATAGCCTTGCAAAGCCTTGGCCTGTTCCCTTCAAAGGTCTCCACTCAGGTTGTGCCAAGAGATCATCACGCTGAATTTTTAAGCACCCTTGCATTAATTGGAGCCGGTATAGAACGCATGGCTACGGAAATCCGGCATCTTCAGAGAACAGAAGTCCTGGAAGTACAGGAGCCTTTCAAAAAAGGCCAGAGAGGCTCTTCAGCCATGCCTCATAAAAAGAACCCTGTATTATGTGAAAGGCTATGTGGCATGGCACGAATGCTCAGAAGCTATGCCATTGTGGGATATGAGAACATTACTTTATGGCATGAAAGGGATATTTCTCATTCATCGACAGAGCGATTGGTTTTCCCAGATGCTACCATGTTGGCTTTTTATATGCTCAACAAGGCTACTTATCTGGTGAATAACTTATTTGTTGATCAATTACGCATGACAGAAAACTTCAAGGATTCTCATAATTTGATATATTCACAGCGCATTATGCTTGCTCTTATTGAAAAGGGCATGAGCCGCGAAGAAGCTTATAAACTTATTCAAAAATGCGCTGCAAAGTCGTGGAACGAGCAGGTAGATTTTCTGGACGTCGTTTCAACGAACGAGATGATAAAAGAACTTTTTAGTACTGAAGAACTAAAAGAGCTCTTTAAAGCGGATTATTATTTGAAATACGTGGATACTGTCTATGAACGTTTTACATTAAATTGATATTCGTTGCAAGCGTTTTGGAAAGCGGTATATCAACATTTGTAAAGTCCCTATCATAAGTCTGTTGCATTTTTTAGATTGGTTTTATGGTAAAATCACCCTTGAAGATTTGTAAAGCAACACTTAGAAGGGACGCAGCTTACCTGCAAAGGAGAGTGTGAATGATCCCAGAATTTTTTTTACAACATAAAAAGTCAATACCATCCTGGAGAATAGAGGTGTTTATTGCACTGATCTTCGATACCTTACGGGATGGATTTTCAGTTTTTGAGGGACAGAGGAATCTGTCCCTTTTATTTTGCCAAAATTTTGGGAGGAAAGGAGGAAAAACGTGAACTTGAAAAATATCCACACGATTATCGAACCCGCTCAATTCGAGAAAATTCTCAAAAGAATGTACTTTGAACTCATGGAAAAGTTAAAAGATTCAGAGGATTTTGCAGTCGTAGGAATCCAAACGGGTGGGGTGTATCTTGCAGACCGACTTAAAAGGATAGCCTTTGAACATGGGCTTAAGCTCCCCACAGGAAAGGTGGACATTACCTTTTACCGTGATGACACTTTCTATCGCCTGGAACAACCCCATGTAAAAGAGACACAAATCGATTTTGAAGTCACCGGTAAGACAATCATTCTATGTGATGATGTAATTTTCACCGGGAGGACGGTCAGAGCTGCTATTGATGAAATCTTCGATTACGGCAGGCCCCGGAGGATAGTTCTCGTTACCTTTATCGACAGAGGGCATAGGGAGTTGCCAATACAACCAGATATATGCGGCAAAGTGGTTCCCACCAGGATGAAAGAACAAATAATTGTGCATTTCAAAGAGCAGAACGGTACCGATAGGGTAGAAATTGGGGTGATGGAATGAGCATAGTTGGTCGTGATGTTTACGATGTAGACGTTTTCAACGTAGAGGAGGTTTATCAGCTATTTGAGCTTACAAAGCACTTCAAAGGTATATTGAGCAGGAAAGTGAAGAAAGTGCCAGCACTGCGAGGCGTAACTGTCTGTACGGCCTTTTTTGAGAACAGCACGAGAACAAAGATCTCTTTCGACCTCGCAGCTAAGAGATTGGGTGCTGATACAGTTGCTTTTTCCGCTTCCTCCTCTTCTTTAAAAAAAGGAGAATCCCTAAAGGACACAATTTTGACTCTGGATGCTATGGGAATTGATCTCTATGTAGTGCGCCATAGCGAGCCTGGTACTCCAAAGTTCATCAAGAAATACACCAAAGCCATTGTAATAAACGCTGGTGACGGGTTTCATGCGCACCCAACTCAAGCACTGCTGGACAATTACACTATCTGGGAAAAGAAGGGGAAAATAGACGGATTGAAAATCTCTATTGTTGGCGATATTCAACATAGCCGTGTAGTGCGTTCAAACATAAAACTCATGAAAATGCTTGGAGCTGAAGTGACCGTGTGTGGTCCAAAGACTTTAATGCCTCTGGA
>QNAR01000092.1 GCA_003643975.1 Thermotogae bacterium
ATAACTAGCTTCAATTCCAATAGAGAACTCGATAAGGAGCGCTATGAAATACTGGATAAATTCGGTAAAACAAACGCTATAAAGTCTATGCTTTCCATCCCAATAGAAATCGATGGAAAGATAATAGGCTTTTTCGGTTTAGATAGCCATTCATCTGCGGGGGCATTCGATAATGACTCAGTCGAAATGGCCAAATTACTAAGCCAACAGGTTTCAGGATTGCTTGAAAGGCTGCACCTTGAAGAAGAACTCAGAAAACAAAAACAACAATTGGAATGGCTTTCTGGAAGAGATCCCCTCACAGGATTGCCAAATAGAAGATTATTTTTTGAAAAAGCCTCAGCCTATCTAAGCCTGGCAAAGCGCAACCACTCACCGCTTAGCATCCTTTACATAGACCTTGACTTTTTCAAGGTTATCAACGATACCATGGGACATGATGTTGGAGACGAAGTGCTATTAAGAGTTGCGGAAAGGTTCCACCAAACTCTTAGGGAAAGCGATGTAGTAGCAAGAATAGGTGGCGATGAATTCATCTTTGTTTTACCCGAAACAGATTTTGAAGCGGCAAAAATCGTCAAGAAGAGAATTGAATTCAACTTACGTGAAGTTATGAAGCTAAAGAACGGAATTGTCACAGTAGGGGGGAGCGTAGGCATAGCAACATTTCCAGATGACGGAACAGAACTTGAACAATTGATAAAAGTCGCTGACCATCGCATGTATGAAACTAAACATTCAAGCAAGAGTACAAAGCCAAATAGTAGCAAGCCACTTTAGGTTTTTCCCCTAAGGTCGTGCATCCCTTTCAGGCAAAGAGCGCTACCGAAGGCAATGGTACCTAATTTCCCACCAGCACCTCCGAAATGCTCGACACTCATGAGGAAAAGAATACCCATTATTGTCCCGCTTAACAGCGCATCTAATTCATGCCTTACTATTCTCTTAGAGCTCATGCCTACAAAAGAAGCGCACATT
Source organism: Thermotogae bacterium (assembly GCA_003643975.1). Taxonomy (GTDB): domain Bacteria; phylum Thermotogota; class Thermotogae; order Petrotogales; family Kosmotogaceae; genus Kosmotoga_B. The sequence continues at coordinate 979 of QNAR01000092.1, forward strand.
GTGGCAGCAGCTATTGTGCTACCACTGTCTGGATAAACAACCGGAAATACTAGTCCAGCGATTAAACTCACAGCACTTGAAGAAGCTACGATATCCTTTTTTAACCTTATAGAGAGTATGTGTGTAAGCAACACACCGATAACGCTGAAAATAAAGATATACAAGCCAGTCATCATGGAAATTTTGTTTCCTTTAACCAGCTCGACTTTTGAAAGCCAGGATAGTAGTATCCAGCTTGAAAAGGCTATTGCCCCCAATTTTCCTCCAATTCCTTTGTAAACTTTCTGTGATAGGATAAACAAAATGCCAGCGATAAAAGAAGCCATGAGCACGTGCGTAAAATCATGAAGTACCTTGGGGGAGATCATACCAACGAAGGAGCCACAATAAATGGGCACGGAATATTTCTTAGCCAAAGAACTCCCTACTATCCCCACTAAGGATGCGGCAACTACTGCACCCAGCCCAAAGTAGATATTCAGGAGATATGACATAAGAGCTCCAGCAACCGTTGCCAATAATATCAACAGCGATACTGATTCACTATGATGAATTTTCTGCTCCTTAAGCTGTTTCTTAAACTCATTTTGCATCGAAAACACCGTTAATATAACTAACAGCAATAACACTGGAAACAGAAAAGGCTCATCTGCAAACGATGAAAAAAGGGTCATTAAAAAAAGTATTAGCGTAAAAGCAGAAAGTATAAAAAAAGCCATTAAACGCATTCACCCACCCCTAAAACAATTCTACATGATTTGTACTGTGAGATGCTAAAGATTCTCGAACCACGGTGTCGATGATATAATCATGATATAGGAGGGATAGCTTGAGCCGAAAAGAACAATTTGAGCGCGCAGCAAAAATTGAAGAAACCCTTAGAGCGATATATATAAGAATCAAGCGGGAGGGAAGAAAGGTTCTAAAAGATTTTCCGATAACCCCCGCTCAATTTGACGTGCTTCAGATTTTGTATTTTTCAGGAAGTAAACGCATGAGTGATATGAGCAGGATGCTTGGAATTACCAAGAGTACAACCACTGGTCTTGTCAAGCGCTTAATTGAGGGAGGGTTCATAGAAAAGAAGCGTTCTGATGAAGATAAGCGCTCTTATATTATCGACATTTCTCAAGAAGGCGTTAAGCTCATAGAAAAGGTGATTGAGCAAAGGGTTAATTATTTATACGAAATCCTTCTGGAACTCAAGTCCCATAAACCAGAAGATCTCCTCAAAATGCTCGGTGAGCTTTTAAATGCAATGAAGAAAAGCGGATAAGGGGGAATTGCCTTGAAAAAAGTGCTATCTGTCTTTTTAACAGTGTTATTCATTGTTTCGATCTTTGCCGCTACCGGAACGGTGAGAATCAGCGCAAAGAAAATCTCAGGGAAAAAGGACCTCGTATATCTCACCGGAGATGTTTATATCGAGAAGGAAGGCGATGTATCGCTTACCACTGAAGCAGCCACCATGACAGCTAAAAATGGCAATTGGAATCACATAGAAACTTCTGGCTTGACCCATGTTAGTTTTTCTTCCGGTGATGCCACTTCTATGAACATGGTTTATGATCTTGATACATCCAGTGGGACACTTTTGCATAGAGTTACCGCTGTATTCAACAGTGATACCGGTGAAAGAAAAATCATGATAAAAAATGCCGAAAAACTCGATTTTGACTTGAACAGAAAAGAGTACAAAGGCGAATCGCTCCCCAAAAATGACAAAAATTTCAAACCTCTTGAAATTCAATATAAAGATGAACTCACAGCAAATTCCCTTTATTTTGAGTACAGTGAAAGCACAGGAATAATATTGCTTGAAGGAGAGGTATATGTAGACGATGTCAAGAATAGAAGGAAAATCCATGCCACTAAACTTTATTACAACACCAACGATGATTCTTTTGAAGGTGAAAACGTTTCGCTTGAAATGACATTCGAGGAGGATGGAAAGTGATAGATATAAAAATAGTCAGAAACAATCCAGAAGTAATTGAAGAAGCCCTCAAAAATCGCAATGTTGACCCTACCCTGCTTGAAGAGGTACTAAAGATTGATGTAGAAAGGCGTAAGGTTATCGCAGCAGCTGACAAGAAAAAAGCCGAAAGAAATGCGATCTCATCGAATATCGCAAAACTGATGTCAGAAGGGAAAAAGAACGAAGCCCAGGCGCTCAAAGATAAAGCTAAGAAAATATCCCAGGAGGTCAAAGAGCTCAATCAAAAAGCCGGTGAACTCGATGAACTTCTTAGAGCAAAACTTCTTTATATCCCCAATATACCGCACTCTAGCGTTCCGATTGGGTCCGATGAAAATGACAACATAGTAGTAAGGAAATGGGGAAAGCCTCGAAGTTTTGATTTTGAACCCAAACCTCATTGGGAACTTGGCGTTCAGAGCGAGCAGATGGATTTCGATAGAGCGGCCAAATTAAGTGGTTCGAGGTTTGTGGTTTTGAGAAGCCAGCTCGCAAAGCTCGAGAGAGCCTTAATAAACTTCATGTTAGACCTTCACACTACCGAGCATGGCTATCAGGAAGTTTCGCTTCCTCATCTGGTTAAACGTGAAACAATGCTATCAACTGGCCAGCTTCCAAAATTCGAAGAGGAAGCCTACAAAACAGAGCCAGATGATCTGTTCCTAATTCCCACCGCTGAAGTCCCTTTGGTGGGACAACATAGAGACGAAATCCTCGAATTTAACAGTTTGCCGAGGAAGTATACAGCTTACACTCCCTGTTATAGACGGGAAGCAGGTAGCTATGGCCGAGATGTAAAGGGCATGATAAGAGTACATCAGTTTGATAAAGTAGAACTTGTCTGGTTTACCCATCCAGAGAGCTCCTACGATACACTTGAAACATTAACCGCAAATGCGGAGGAAGTGCTGAAAAGGCTAAAACTACCATACCGGGTGGTATCATTATGTTCAGGGGATTTGGGGTTCGCTGCCGCCAAAACCTATGACCTCGAAGTATGGCTCCCTTCTTACAATACATACAGAGAAATTTCTTCATGTAGCAATGTTGAGGATTTCCAGGCTAGAAGGGGTAACATACGCTTTAGAGATAGAGACAACAAACTGAAATTCGTACATACCCTTAATGGCTCCGGTTTAGCAGTTGGTAGAACACTGGTTGCCATTGTTGAAAATTATCAGCTTCCAGATGGGAGGATACAAGTCCCTGAAGTACTAATTCCTTATATGGGTTTGGAGGTAATCGCTTGAGTGCCCAACGCATTCTGGATCGATTCTGTCGAAAAAGATAGGGTATACCTTTCACCTTCTGAGGTGAACCACCTGAAGGTGTTGAGAGCCAGGATTGGAGAATTGTTTACCGGACTCGATGGAAAAGGGAATTTCTATCGTTTTCAACTTGAAAAGTTAAGCAAAAGGGAAACAATTGGAAAGCTTTTGAGCGTTGAACATGTAAGTCGTGATATGAAGAAATTGACAATCCTGGTGGCTGCTACCAAGTGGCCGCGATTACGCTTGGTTGTGGAAAAGGCCGTAGAGCTTGGAATTGATCGAATTGAATTATTCAACAGTAAGCACAGTATAGCTAAAGTCTCAAAAGACAAGCTTGAAAAATTCCACTCAGTAATGCGCGAAGCATCCAAGCAATGCTTAAATCCGTATTTACCAGAGCTTCAAATCATGGGTTCAGTGGATCAAATTGCGTTAAGTGGCTCAACGAACCTGCTTCTAGATTTTTCCGGGAAATCTCTTCAAAGCTTTGCTGATAAAATTGCCACAAGTAGAAATGTTAGAATCTTAGTTGGACCAGAAGGCGGTTTTTCAAAGGACGAGTTGGAAAAATTTCAACACTTTAGTTCCGCTGTATCGTTGGGGAAAAGAATTCTCAGGGTTGAGACAGCTGTGATTGTCTCTGCCTTCTTCGCTTCTCTTCAAATGGGGAGATTTTGAGAAAGGGGTGAGATTCATGGAAAATCAAGCTTCCTTTATGAAACAATTCAGAGAAATTGAACACGAATATCGAGAAAAACTTTCCGAGGCAAAAACACCAGCTGAAGTTGGAGACACTTTTATAACCTACACCCACAAATTGCTTATCAAGGCTGGTGTAGAAGTTTCAAACAAGGCTGTTGAATACATCATTTTTGATCCTGAAGGCGAAGAAAACTTCAAATTTGAAAAGCCACTGGAAGAAAAATTAACAGGCATTTTCGAAAAGAGCGATCTTGACAACATTATCAAAAAAATGGCTTTAACAGCCAAGCATAGGCATACGCAAATTATCCGTGATTCTGACAGAACAGATATGTATAGAAGGCATGAATGATAGTTAATACTTGGGAGGGGTAGTATGGAATATCGTAAAGTGGGAAAATGGGGACTCAAAGTTAGCGAGCTTTCTTTAGGTTCCTGGTTAACTTTTGGAAACCAACTTGATGTTGACAGCGCAAAAGAGGCAATGAAAGAAGCTTTCAAGCAGGGGATCAATTTCTTCGATACAGCTGAAGCCTATGCCAGTGGCATGGCAGAGTTCATTATGGGACAGGTCCTCAAAGAATTCAGAAGAACAGATATTGTAGTTTCCACGAAGATCTTCTGGGGTGGCAATGGTCCAAATGATAGAGGGCTTTCAAGAAAGCACCTTCTTGAAGGAACATGGAATTCTTTGAGAAGGCTCCAGCTTGACTATGTAGACCTTATATATTGCCACAGACCAGATCCAGAAACCCCCATAGAAGAAACAGTCCTCGCGATGGATTATATAGTTAGGAATGGATTAGCGCTGTACTGGGGGACTTCTGAATGGAGCGCAGACCAGCTTGAAGCGGCTCATAAAGCATGCAAAGAACTTAATTGTGTGCCTCCCATTGTTGAGCAGCCACTATATAACATGTTATCCAGAGAAAGGGTAGAAAAGGAATATTTACCAATATACGAAAAATATGGAATGGGATTAACAACATTCAGTCCGCTTGCCTCAGGTATTCTTACCGGTAAGTATAACAGTGGCATACCAGAAAACAGTAGATTGGCTCGCTTCCCGTGGCTTAGAAAGAATCTTGAAGAGCGGGGGCTGTTGAGCAACGAAACCCTTGGAAAAGTCAGGGAAATTGGCAAAATAGCCAAAGAATTTAGCGTGAAACTGTCCCAGCTCGCACTTGCCTGGTGTTTGAAAAACCCCAGAGTTAGCAGCGTAATTCTTGGAGTTAGCAATTCAGAACAACTCAAAGAAAACTTGAAAGCCATAGAGGTAAAAGAAAAGCTTACGGAAGACATTATGGAAAAGATAAAGAAGATTCTTGAATGACAGAAAAGCTAAGCAACGGGTTTAGGGTACTGAAAATCGGGTCTGGTGTTTAGTTATTAGTGTTTAGTAAGAATATAACCCAGACCCAATTTTTAATAGAGTGAGCCCGGAATATGGTATTATCTAATAAAACCCCGCAACTGGAGATGAGTATGAAAAAGCCAGAAAATAATATGACCCCAAGAGAAATTTTTGAAACGCTTTTTGACCTGACAAGGGTTTTTACTAAATATTTCTACGAGCAAGTAGAGATAGGTGAACTCAAAACTGCTGAGTTTTTTATTATGTTGCTTGTTCATTTCAAGGGACCCAAAAAAATGCATGAGCTTGCAGATGCTTTCAACATGACACGGGCAAACACAACGATACTTGTAGATAATATGGAGAAGAAGGGGTACCTTGAACGAGAACGTTCAAATGAGGACAGAAGAGTTGTTTATGTTCACATAACAAAGAAGGGAAAGAAACTTTGCGAAAGCATTGTGGATAACTTCAGTAACATGGTCGCTGACTTCCTTGCCAGAGTTCCAAAGGATGATATAGAAGTCATCGAAGATGCATTTGGAAGACTCACAAAACTTTTTGTGAGGGAAAATTAGCGAAGTACGTCTGCAAGAAAGGCATTCCATGCTTGAACAATACAGCCACCTTCAGGCAAAATTTCGGGAATTGACCCGGGCATTCCCCTTTTAAGGGCACTGTTAAGTGCTTCCAGCATTTTAATTTCCA
>QNAR01000093.1 GCA_003643975.1 Thermotogae bacterium
ATCACTCATAATTCATAACTCATAACTCGCTTTTTGACCTCGTTTCTCGGCTCTCGGTCTCTCGGCTCTCGGTTTCTCGATCTTTTACTCGATACTCATCACTCATAATTCATAACTCATAACTCGCTTTTTGACCTCGTTTCTCGGCTCTCGGTTTCTCGTTTCTCGGTCTCTCGGATCTCGGATTCTCGGTTCTTTAAGTTAGAAGTGCACCAGACCCTAGACTCGCTCCTTTTTGTTCTTGTATTGTTCAAAAATGTGTTTGCTTAATGAAATAACCTTGTAGTAATATTTGCACGCTGAAGCATAGCCGTGTCATCTGGAGGCCAATGAAATGATGAAAAGAATTGTTAGAGAGCTTCTCGTAGATGTAAATTCCTTTGAAGATAGCAAAAAAATCGAATTAGTTATTGACAATCCCTTTGAGGAAATTCGCTGCGACAAGCCCATTTCTGTTCAGCTGTTTCTGTATAAAGAGAAGGATTCCATTACTGTCTCAGGAAAAGTGAGCACCACAGTGATTGAGCCTTGTTCACGATGTTTGAAGCCAGTTAAGCTACAAATTGAGGGTAATGTTGAAGCTCTGTACGTAAACCAAAGCAAATTACTTTCTAAAAGCAGAAGTGGTCCTGTTGGTGAGCTCGATAATACCTTTCTCCTATCAGAAGATATATTGGACTTGTCAGATAGGGTAATAGAGGCTATAATTGTTGAGATCCCATTGAAGGTCCTTTGTTCCAAAGACTGCAAAGGACTGTGTTCGGTATGTGGGGCAGACCTAAACGAAAATCCAAATCATCATTGTGAAACACCAAAGGAGCCACAGGATAAGTGGCATTCTTTGTTGTATAATCTAAAAGAGAATATAATCAAGAAAGATCAATGATTGCTTAGGAGGGATAATCATGGCAGAGCCCAAGCAAAAGAGTTCAAGAAGCAGATCACATCACAGGAGAGCCAAGAACTACCGCCCGATAAGGGTTACCGTATCTGTATGCCCAAATTGTGGTGAACCCAAAGAACCCCACAGAGTCTGTTTGCACTGTGGATATTACGGAGGAAAACAGATTCTGGAAATCGGTGAATAACAATGTCGGGAGTTAAAATTGCTCTTGATGTTTTTGGAGGAGATCTGGCGCCTAATGTCAACATCGACGGCGCCATTTCAATTTTGAAAGAAGGAAAATTCGACCTGGAGCTGTACCTTGTAGGAAAGGAAAGAGTTATTGAAAAACTGCTCCATGAAAGGGGATTCAGCCACGAAAAGCTACATGTTATTGATGCCCCTGATGTTTTTGGCATGGCAGAAAAACCCTCTGCTGTCTTGAGAAAAAAGGATACTTCACTATATCGTACAGCTCAGCTTGTAAAAGAAGGAAAAGTGGATGCCATGGTATCTGCCGGTAATACTGGTGCAGTACTGGCAGTTGCCCTTTTTGTCGTCGGTAGGATAAAAGGCATTGAACGCGGCGCCATTGCCACTCCCATCCCCAGCAAAAAAGGGTTCACAGTTTTGCTGGATTGTGGAGCCAATGCAGAAGTAAGGCCTGAACATCTGAGGGATTTTGGCAAAATGGGTTACCATTATGCACGGCTTTTAGGGAAAACCTTGCCAAAAGTTGGACTTTTGAACGTAGGCGAAGAAGAAGAGAAAGGCACAAAAGAAACAAAAGCCGCTTATGAACTATTGACAGAGGCTCTTGGAGAAGATTTCTATGGAAATGTGGAAGGGCGCGACATACTATACGGTGATGTGGATGTAGTGGTAACAGATGGGTTCAAGGGGAACGTTGCCATGAAAGCCATAGAAGGCGCAGCTAAGTTCATAAGCGACGTTCTCAAATCCCAAATCAAAGCCTCTGGATTAGCTGGAATTCTTGGTGGCCTTTTGTTGAAAAATGCTTTCTCAAGGCTCAAGAAAACCCTTGACCCAAGTGAATATGGGGGAGCCTTTGTGCTTGGTGTGAAAGGCATAGTAACAAAGGCACATGGCAATTCAAACGCGCTTGCCATTGAGAACGCCATAAAGGTCGCATACGAGGGTGTCAAAGGAAGATTGGTAGATAAGCTTCAAGAAGAATTTTGGGGGGATTAATAATGTGTGGCATTGTCGGCATGGTTGGCGAGGGAGTGAAAATAGGGAATCTCATAGAGGGACTCGAAAAGCTTGAGTACAGGGGTTATGATTCTGCTGGAATCGCCTTTCCTGAGGGGCAAAGGGTAAATGTGCACAAAACTGTTGGAAAGATAGCTTCCCTCAAAGACGAACTTGCACCTCTTATGGAATCCACCATAAAAGCTGGCATTGCTCATACCCGCTGGGCAACTCACGGAGCACCCACAGATGCCAATGCCCATCCTCATACAGACTGCACGGGAAAAATCGCCGTTGTGCACAACGGTATCATAGAAAACCACGCCGAGCTCAGAAGAAAGCTCATAAATGTGGGGCACAAATTTCATTCAGAAACCGATACAGAAGTCATTGCGCATCTCGTTGAAGAGCACTATGAGGGAGACCTGCTTTCAGCGGTAAAGCATGCACTTGTAGATCTTGAGGGGGCTTACGCCATAGCGGTTGTCCATGCTGACAAGCCTGAGACGATAGTCGCTGCCAGAAAGGGAAGCCCGCTTGTTGTAGGCGTGACAGAAAATGAAGCATTTCTCGCATCTGATGTTACGCCACTGCTTAAATACCTTAGGGATGTGTATTTCATTGAAGATGGGGACGTGGTTTTATTGGCACCAGGAAAGCTGGATATCTCAAGAGTAGATGGAAGTAAAATAAAAAGACCCGTTACCCATATAGACTGGAGTGAAAAAGCTGCCGAAAAGGGAGGCTTCCCCCACTTCATGTTGAAGGAAATCTTTGAAGAGCCAGAAGTGCTTAGAAATGCCCTTGCAGGGCGTATTAAGCATGGAAGAGTCTATCTTCCTGGAATGGAAAGCATCCACTCAAAAATCGAATCTGCGAGAAATGTTCAAATTGTGGCCTGCGGTACGAGTTACCATGCCGGGCTTGTGCTAAAGCGATTTTTGGAGGATTACGCAGCTATTAGTGTAGAGATTGATGTTGCCTCAGAATTTCGATACAGGAATATACATATCGACAATTCCACGATTGTCATTGCCATATCCCAATCCGGTGAAACTGCGGATACACTTGAAGGCATAAGAAAGGTGAAAGCGAGGGGCGGAACGGTTATCGCTGTAACGAATGTGGTCGGCTCAACGCTCTCAAGGGAAAGTGATGTGGTGGTATACCTCAATGCTGGACCGGAGATTGGTGTAGCAGCCACAAAAACCTATGTATCACAACTCGCGGTGTTGTTTATCATCGGGGCATATTTCAGTCAACTCAGACAAGATAATGAACGAATAATGCGGATAATAAACGAACTGGAGGGAATGCCCACTGTCTTTGAAAGCACCTTGTCCACAATCAGCGAGTCTATAACTCAACTTGCGAGGGAATATTACCAGTACCGCCATTTTATGTATATAGGCAGGGGCTATGGATATCCCACAGCCATGGAAGGCGCACTTAAACTCAAAGAAATCAGCTATATACATGCAAGCGCTTATCAGGCTGGAGAATTAAAACATGGACCTATTGCCCTTTTAGATAGAGAATTTCCCGTTTTTGCCATAGTTCCTGACGATAATCTTAAAGCCAAAGTACTATCAAACGTTATGGAAACCAGAGCAAGAAATGCGAGAGTCGTTGCCATATGTACCGAAGGAGACCAGGAAATGGGCAGGGTTGTCAACAGCAGGATAGAAGTTCCCCGTGTATCAGAGCCACTCTATCCCCTGGTTATGTCTCCCTATTTGCAGCTCTTTGCGTATCATGTTGCAGTGCTTAGAGGCAATGACCCGGATAAGCCCAGAAACCTTGCGAAAAGTGTAACCGTCGAATAGCTGAACAGTTTAGCATTCAGGAGGTGTAAATTTGGAGAATTCTATAAAGGAAATTGCTCGGGTATTGGATAATAAAGATGCTAAAGATATAGTGATACTGGATGTTGCCGAAGTATCGAATCTCACAAGTTATTTCATAATAGCCACTGCTAATTCCGAACCCCACATGGAAGCCCTGAGAGACGCTGTGTTGGAGTTCTTAGAAAAAAATAATCTTCCTGTAATTTATTATGATAAAGGTAGAGGTTATGATTGGATGGTTGTTGACGGAGGCCATTTTATCGTTCATCTGTTCAGCGAAAAGGGAAGGGATTTTTATTCGCTGGAAGGCCTCTGGCTAAATGCAAAACGTTATTCGACAGAGGAGCTCCTCAAAGGGTAGCCCTCAAAACACACGGGAGTTTTCAAGCCGATCACGGTGTCCTTTAGAGGGTCGATCGGCAGTTCCCGGAGGAAAAAACCAAAACTGGAGGTGTATTTTGTGTCAGTAGTTAGCATGAAACAGTTACTGGAAGCAGGCGTGCATTTTGGTCACAGAACCAGAAGATGGGATCCAAGAATGAAACCCTACATCTATGGGGAAAGAAAAGGCATCTTCATTATCGATCTTCAGAAAACGTTGAAGATGATTGAAGAGGTATACGACTACGTGAGAATGAGAGCTTCGGAGGGAGCGGAATTCCTCTTTGTAGGCACAAAGCGGCAAGCCCAGCAAATCGTGGCAGATGAGGCAAAACGTTGTGGAGTATACTATGTGAACAATCGCTGGCTTGGTGGTTTACTTACAAACTTTGTGACGATAAAAAAGCGAATTGAAGTGCTGAAACAGTACGAAGAAATGGAACTTACAGGTGAACTCGATAAATTGCCCAAGAAAGAGCAGAGTGTTATCAGAAAGAAGCTTGACAAGCTCAGAAAGAACCTCAATGGCGTTAAAGACATGACCCGCATCCCGGATGTCATCTATGTGGTTGACCCCAAAAAAGAAGAAATCGCTGTCAAAGAAGCCAACAAGCTGGGAATTACCGTTATCGGTATAGCCGATACCAATGCCAATCCAGATGTCCTCGATTATTTGGTTCCCGGAAATGATGATGCCATAAGGGCCATAAAACTCATCACCCAGACCATAGCCAACGCTATACTCGAAGGCAGGGAAGGCATGAATGTTGCTGATGAAGAAGAAACGATACCTGTAAGTGCGACTGAAGAAGGAAGCTCTGAAGAACCCAAGCCCGTTGAAGAAACACCTGTTGTCGAAGAAGAAGTTCCTGCCGAAGTGAAAAAAGATCCTGAAGAAGAACTTTAATTGTTTTCAAATAAAAGCTGAGCGACGGCTTGAGCCGTCGCTTTTTTGAAGAAAGGTGATAAATTTGAAAATAGCTTTCAAGACTTACGGCTGCCAGATGAACGTCAACGACACTGAAACAATGGCTGGGCTCCTTATAGAAGCAGGGCATGAAATTGTTGAAAAAGAAGAGGAAGCCGATGTTGTTATTGTCAATACCTGTGCCGTCAGGGAAAAAGCCGAAAAAAAGCTTTACGGAAAACTCGGCAGGCTTAAAGCCCTCAAAAAAAAGAACAAAACCCTGATCGTTGGTGTTGCGGGCTGCGTTGCTGAAAAAGAAAAGGAGAAACTCCTTAACAGGGACGAGGTTAACTTCGTTATTGGGACCAGAAGCATTGCTAAGATTCCAGAATTTCTGGAAAGGGCAGCAAAAGGCGAGAAATTTCTGGAGATGTCTGACTACCTCGATGAAATCAATTGGTCAACGCCAAGATACCATACAAACGACCATCATGCCTGGGTAACCATAATCTATGGCTGCAACAAATTCTGTTCATACTGTATCGTTCCATATACCCGGGGCAGAGAAAAAAGTCGTCCCATGGACGACATCTTGCAAGAAGTGCGCACACTTGCGAACAAAGGCTACCGTGAAATAACCTATCTTGGTCAGAATGTCGATTCCTATGGAAAAGACAGAAACGATGGAAGCAATTTGGCAGCCCTTATAAGAAAAACCCTTGAAATTCCTGAAATGGATAGAATATGGTACCTTACCTCTTACCCGAAAGATTTTAGTGACGAGCTGATAGAAGTCATAGCTTCATCGGACAGGGTATCGAGATCTATTCACCTACCTATCCAGTCAGGCAGTGATAAAATATTAAAAGCCATGAACAGGGGATATACAAAGGGAGAATACTTAAAACTCATTGAAAAGATAAAAACCAAAATACCAGATGCTTCCATTAGCACCGATATAATTGTGGGCTTTCCCGGAGAAACAGAAGAGGATTATTTAGAGACCAAAGAGCTCTTAGAAAGTATCCGATACGAAAGGGTAAACCTCGCTATGTATTCCCCACGTGAAGGAACGGTTTCAGCCAAATACTTCAAAGATGATGTGTCCCATGAAATCAAGGTTAAAAGGCTGAACGAACTTCTCGAACTCCAAAAGAGGATAAATCGGGAGATAAACGAAGCCTATAAAGCTAAAGAATTACCGATCATAGTCGAAGGCACCCTCAAAGACGGAAAGCTCTATGGCCGAACCATCAACAACAAGATCGTGATCTTTGAAGGACCTAAAGAACTCATTGGACAAAAATTGAGCGTAAAAATAGGAACTGTCACTGCAGGCCCGCTTTATGGAGCAGTGGAAAATCATAGTGTTATCGACTGAATAAGGCCCATAAATGCTTTAAAAAACCTATCCATTAACAAAGTACATAATGCAAAAAAGCCCAATAAGGGCTTTTTTGTTTGCCTGATTGTTGATTTGCCTTTCGAATTCATGATTCTTTTTAAATGCTTCGTTTTATGCCTCTTTAAAATTTTTCTTGCATAGAGCTCAACTTATGCATTTCGAGTTAACAAAATGAAGGAAAGAAAAACAGGTCATTGAAAAAGGCACGGAATCATCGTAGCCTCATGGTA
>QNAR01000094.1 GCA_003643975.1 Thermotogae bacterium
ATAAGCCACCATACTACCAACAGAGTTTATAACAGGATTTTTAAGTGTTGGTAATGAAACAATCTCTTCAATAGTGAAATATCCGTTTTTCATTCACTTCTCCCCTCATTTTCAACGAGTTCATTCTATTCTGAAGAAGCGTAATCACATATTCAGCACAGAATTCTAGATGCACCAAAATTGCTGAAATGTTTGAACCATAAATTACTCTTCCAGGACTTCATATGGCCAAAAATTTTCGTCAAATGCTCTACAAGCGCGACCAGGTTTTTTATATTCAGCAGGGTTCTTTTTTCTTCCATCCGAATACGCACAGCTACTGCAAAAATGTTTGCCACTGACGATCGGGTTTCCCCATGTACTGTTTTTCAACTTCTCATATTTAATCTTGCTACTCATAACTCATCTCATCTTCGCTCTACCAATTGTCGCTCTATCATTCCTTGCCCTATTATTAGAACGTAGCGTTTCCTAAATCCCATATTTCTCAATCTTATAATAAAGAGCCCTTATGCTGATTCCAAGTTCCTTTGCCGCTTCAGTCTTGTTTCCAGAATGTTTTTTCAGAGTTTCTAATATAATCTGCTTTTCGTATTCCGCAATGAGCTCTGAGAGCCTTCCGGTTTTCACAGAAGCACTGGTACCTGTGGGCTTTGTCAGTTCAGGCAAGTGTTCCTTTTTTATGACTCGTTCTTGAGGTTCCATGTTGATCATAGAACGTCCCAGCACATTTTCCAGCTCCCTTACATTGCCGGGCCACGAGTAGTTCATCAATATCTTGAGTGCATCGGGTTCTATGTCTTCCACCATGCGTCCATATTCCTGATTCAATTTCATGATCACAACTCTCGTAATTTCGGGAATATCTTCGATATGCTCGGAAAGGGGAGGAATGATAATTGGCACTACATTTAACCTGTAATAAAGATCCGCGAGGAATTTCTTTTCCTCAACCAATCTTTCAAGGTCGAGGTTAGTGGCAGCGATCACCCTTACATCGAGCTTTATTGGCTTTGTAGAACCAAGAGGGGTTATTTCTTTGTCCTGAAGAAACCTGAGAAATTTTGATTGAATGGCGATATCCATTTTGCCTATTTCATCCAGAAAAAGAGTCCCCTTATCAGCCTCTATGAGAAGCCCTCTTTTGCCGCCTTTTTTGGCACCGGTAAAGGCTCCTTCTCTGTAACCGAAAAGTTCAGATTCCAGAATGCTTTCCGGTAGTGCTGCACAGTTGACACTGACAAAACTGTTTTTGGCTCTATCACTAGCATTGTGAATAGCATGGGCAAAGAGTTCCTTGCCGGTACCGCTCGGTCCCCTAAGCAAGACCGTCATTCTTGTTCTGGCCACTCTTTTCGCTTGTTCGATTGCCACTTTCAATTTCGGTGACGAACCGGCAATATCGTCAAAATTGTAGCGTGCCTTGACATATCTGAGTATCCTGCGAGTATCTTCCAGCTCATTGGCAAGCCTTTCAATTTCAGAGATATCGTGTTTCACCCCAACACTACCTTTGCATTCACCCTTAACAAATAGCGGGGTTATATTAACGATTACTTCCTTTCGAGCCGGACCCACTTTTAACCTGGCGTTGTATATAGGCTTTCTAGTTCTTGCTACTTCGATATGCAGAGAAGAGCCTTCCGCAATATCTACTGTGGCGAGCTTTCCAACTACATCCTTTGGACTCATCCCCGTTATACGGGTATAGGCTTTGTTAACAAGTACAATACGGCCTTTGTCATCTGCAACTGAAATGGCATCATGGGTAGAATCAATAATGGCTGTCAAAAGAGCCTCGATCTCCTTTAAATTTGTGACCTCTTCGGCCATCTTTTGAACTGTGGTTATATCACGAAAGACAGCCATTACTGCATAAACTGAGCCATTTTCTGATTTTAGTGGGATTCTTGAAGTTACAATCGTTTTCTGGTTTAAATTTTGTATTTTGTCGTATTCAGGCTCACCGGTTTTCAGGACAATATGCAGTCGAGTGTTTGGTATAGTTCCAAGGACTGGCTTCCCGATCACTTCCTCTTTTTTCAAATCGAGTATTCGACAGGCTTCATCGTTAATAAGAATGATTATTCCATTGGAATCTATAACTAGCACAGCTTCCACTAATGAATTAACTATCTCCTCAAATAAATGTTCGTTCATTTTACCACCTTTTCAGTATGTGATATAAGTCGATGAACATCTCCGGGGAAAGCTCCTCCGCTCTTATATTTTCGCTCAAGCCAGCTTCTTTTAAAAACTTCCCTACATCTGGAATAAGGCTTTTAAGATTGTTCTTGAGCTTCTTTCTTCTTTGAGCAAATGAAGACCTAACGAAGGCTCGAAATTTATTCCTTTCCTCATATGAAATCTTGGGTGAAGTTAAAGGCTCGAGTTTTATTACGGAAGAGTCCACTCCAGGTATGGGGAAAAAATTTTTCTTCGAGACATCGAAGAGTTTTGTAACTCTTGAAAAGGCGGAAATGGAAACGGTGAGAGCACCATAGGACTTTGTACTGGGTTTAGCCAGTAGTCTTTCAGCGTATTCTTTTTGAACCATAAGCAGGGCTTCTTTGAATGTTGGTGAGTCGAACATAATTTTTTCAATAATGGGTGATGTGATGTAATAGGGAACATTGGCTACAAAGAAGAGATTTCCTTCAATCTGTAATGTAGAAAGGTTCGCTTTCAAGAAATCTTGGAACAGCAGTTGTAGATTGTCATATTTTTTCAGACGAAAAAGGATAGGTTCAAGCTTTTTGTCAATCTCATATGCTATTACTTTCCTGGCTTTTTTTGCAAGTAGTTCAGTAAGTACCCCTGCACCAACCCCTATTTCTACAACGGTATCGGCGGTAGTCAGACTACAAAATTTTATAATTTTGGCAGGGATGGCTTTGTTTAACAGAAAGTTCTGGCCCAATGAACGCTTCAACGAAATTCCATGGGCTTGTAGATTTTTTCTGAGGTCCATAATTTTACCTCCAACAGAAAAAACCGGGGTATCGCTACCCCGTTTCTAATCCTGGCGGAGAGAGTGGGATTTGAACCCACGGACGGGTTGTGCCCGTCACACGCTCTCCAGGCGTGCGCCTTCGACCGCTCGGCCATCTCTCCAGATTTACAGTATAATTATATAAGTAACCGAAGAACTTGTCAACGCAAAAAGTAGATGAGCTTAATGGAGAGGGGGATACAGATGAAAAAGCTTTTTGGAACGGATGGTGTCCGGGGAATCATTAACGAGGAACTAACAGCTGAATTGGCCATGAAACTTGGGAATGCCGTTAGCCGCTACTTCCTTGGAAAGTATAACAAGTTGATCATAGCAAAAGACACGCGAGGATCAGGGGATTTGCTCGAAAGTGCTGTTGCGGCGGGCGCTGCGGCTGCTGGTATGGATGTGGAATTAATAGGGATTGTCCCCACACCAACTCTTGCTTTCATCACTAAAGAGACCGGAACCATAGGGATTATGATCTCGGCTTCCCATAATCCGGCTGTTTACAATGGTATCAAGGTGCTTGAAAAGGGCATGAAAATCCCTGATGAAGCGGAAGTTGAGATCGAAGGCCTGATCGTAGAAAAGCCTTACCATTATTCAATCTATTCAGACGTTGGAAGGGTTGGATACAATCCTGGACTCCGGGATATGTATCTCCAATACGTGATAAATAAATACAAAAGTCGCCCTTTCCCCGATGTAGAAGTGATCGTAGATGGTGCCAACGGCGCGATTTCTACTGTGATTAAAGAAGTTTACAACGCACTGGGAATCAATGCTGACTTCAGATATATCAATCCCAATGGAATTAACATAAATGATGGTTGTGGTTCTCTTCACCCACATGTCATCGGCGAAGAGCTAAAACCCGGGCAAATTGGCGTGTTATTTGACGGAGATGCTGATAGGTGTCTTTTCGTGCTTGCGGGGAATCAACTCGTTGATGGTGACAAACTGATGGCTCTAAACGCCCATCATATGATGAAAAATGGAAGGTTAAAAAACAATACAGTCGTGGCAACGATAATGTCAAATCTGGGATTTGAGCGATTTCTTCAGGAGAAAGGCATTGAGTTGCTAAGAACAAAGGTGGGCGACAAATACGTCCTTGAGAAAATGCTTCAGACCGAGAGTGCTCTTGGTGGCGAGCAATCTGGGCATATTATTTTCCTTGACCTCAACACAACTGGTGATGGTTTGATAACTTCTCTTGAAACTTTCTCCTCTCTTGCGGATCTAGGAATAACACTTGAAGAATTTCACCAGAATTTCCCTGCGTATCCTCAGATTTTAAGAAATGTTCCCGTCAGCGACAAGAAAAAAATCATGGACTGTGAGAGACTCAAAGAAGAGTTGGAAAATCTGAAATCAGATGATTTGAGAATAGTTTTAAGACCTTCCGGGACAGAGCCATATGTAAGGATAATGGTAGAGGGCGAAATAGAAGAAGTGGTAAACGCAGTTTGTGAAAGGCTTGTAGATCTTGTAGAGGAGTGTGCTAATGAGTAATTTTATTCATGTGCATGGCGCCAAGGTGCACAATTTGAAAAATATCGATGTGACAATCCCCAAACGTTCCTTCACCGTGATAACAGGGCTTTCAGGCTCTGGAAAATCTTCTCTTGCTTTGGACACAATTTACGCTGAAGGGCAAAGAAGATATCTGGAGTCTCTATCTAATTATGCCAGGCAGTTCCTGGGCGAATTGAAAAAGCCAGACGTAGAAGGAATTGAGGGGCTTTCTCCATCCATTGCTATTGAGCAAAAAAACCTCAGTCATAATCCACGTTCAACAGTGGGAACAGTGACAGAAATACACGATTATCTCAGAGTGCTTTATGCCCGGGTTGGAAAACCACATTGCCCTCAATGCGGTAGGCCTGTTGAAAAACAGTCTCTTGACGAAATCGTTGAAATGATCTACAAGGAGTTTTTTGATGGTGAACGGGTCGCTATTTTAGCGCCGATTGCCCGTGAAAAGAAAGGTGAATTCAGGAGAGAATTGGAAGCCCTGCGTAAACGGGGTTACATCCGTGTGATTATAGACAATGATCAATACGACCTTGAAGAAGAAATAGTACTCGATAAGAACAAACGCCACAGAATTGACCTGGTCGTTGACCGGCTCAAAGTGACCGATGAAAATCGTTCAAGATTAGCCGATAGTGTAGAAATGGCCCTTCATGAGGGAAACGGTTTTGTAGAGATAAATTCACTCGATAAAAAGCACAGAAGGGGGTTCAGTGAAAACTTCGCCTGTCCTGTTTGTGGAATCAGCCTACCTGATATAAACCCCAAAATCTTTTCTTTCAACAATCCTTATGGGGCTTGTCCTTATTGCCACGGACTGGGTTACACCATGGAACTATCTGAAGAGCTAGTGATTGACGAAAATTTAAGCGTACTGGATGGGGCAATAAGGGCTATCAGCAATTCCAGAGATAGCTTTAGCATGAAGCGCATACTAAATGTCATCGAAAGTCTTGGTGAAGATCCCAAAAAGCCTTTCAAAGACCTTAGCGAAGATGTAAAAGAAGCCATTCTCTATGGTACAGATTACGATATTCGTTTCGATTACAGAACAGAGAATCTAACATATCAGGTGCGAAAACCATTTGAAGGTATAATGAATAACCTTATGAGAAGATACAGGGAAACAGAATCACAAGAAATTCGCGAATGGATGGAAAACAAATTCATGGAAAGCAGGGTCTGTACAAGCTGTGGTGGTAAAAAACTCAGGAGCGAAGCATTAGGTGTGAAGCTTGGGCGTTACAATATAGCTGAGCTTTCGGAGCTTACCATAGCTTCTATTTACAAATACCTCTGTGAGTTGAAACTCAGTGAACATGAGTTAAAAATTGTAGGGGAGCTTTTGTCTGAGATAAAAAAGCGACTTCAATTTCTTATAGATGTAGGGCTCGATTATCTGACCCTATCACGTACAGCTATGACCCTTTCTGGAGGCGAAGCTCAGAGAATAAGGCTGGCAACACAAATAGGTTCAGGTCTTACCGGTGTCACTTATGTGCTGGATGAGCCCACCATTGGATTACATCCCCGCGACAACACTCGATTGATAGAAACCCTGAAAAAACTGAGAGATCTTGACAACACAGTGATCGTTGTTGAGCACGATGAAGAAGTAATAAGAAGTTCTGACTACATTGTAGATATTGGGCCGGGTGCGGGAGTTAACGGAGGCAAGGTCGTATTTCAGGGACCCACTGAAAAACTGTTGGACAATCCACCTGAAGAATCCCTAACAGGTAAGTATCTCAAAGGCGAGCTTGTGATTCCACGCTTAAAGAATAGCAACGCAGATAAAGAAAAGAAGCTCATACTTCGCGGAGCGCGGCAGAATAATTTGAAAGCAATTGATGTTGAATTTCCCCTGGGTAAATTCATATGTGTTACGGGTGTTTCAGGCAGTGGTAAGAGCTCCCTGGTCATGGACACTCTATATCCAGCTCTTAGCAACCTGTTAAACAAAACCAAACGTCAAGAAGGGCTTTATGATGGTATTGAAGGTATAGAAAACCTGGACAACATTATTGTTATTGACCAGGGGCCTATCGGAAGAACTCCGCGATCTAATCCCGCCACATACACTGGTCTTTTCAATTTCATTAGAGATATCTATGCCAGGACGCCTGAAGCTCGAGCCAGGGGGTATACCAAAGGCAGGTTTTCTTTCAACGTAAAGGGTGGGCGCAGTGAAGCCTGTCAGGGACACGGCTTAATAAAAATTGAGATGCAGTTTCTACCAAACGTATACGTAGAGTGTGATATCTGCAAGGGCAAACGTTA
>QNAR01000095.1 GCA_003643975.1 Thermotogae bacterium
AGAGCTCACCAGGTCCGGGGTAACCCGGATGCTTGGCAACCCCCATCCGGAGCAAGTCCAAGCAGGGAGGGTTTGAGGGTGCCCACCGAATTCCCTCCCGGGTAGGACGCTTGAGGAATGCGGAAACGCATCTCCCAGATAGATGACCACCTAAGACAGAATCCGGCTTACAGTCCCACTTTCCAGTTTATCTTTTTTATTGGGAGTGAAAGCGTGAAATATTTACCCATGACCAGACGCGAATTGAAGAAGCTAAAGTGGAAAGAAGTCGATATAATTCTGGTTACAGGGGATGCCTATGTGGATCATCCTTCTTTTGGGGTAGCTGTTATTGGAAGGGTACTGCTGGCTGAAGGTTTCAGAGTGGGAGTGATTTCTCAGCCAGATTGGCATACTCTGAAAGATATCACTGCCCTTGGAAAGCCCAGGCTGTTTTTTGGAGTTACCGCCGGGAATGTAGATTCCATGGTTGCAAACTACACCGCTTCAAAAAAGAGGAGGAGAAGAGATGACTACACTCCGGGCGGACTGGGGGGGAAAAGGCCGGATAGGGCAACCATAGTTTATTCAAATCTCATAAAGAGCGCTTATAAGGATGTTCCAATCGTGCTTGGGGGCATTGAAGCAAGCCTCAGGCGTTTTGCACATTACGATTGGTGGAGTAATAAGGTTCGGAAATCAGTGCTTGTAGATGCTAAAGCTGATGTTATCGCCTACGGTATGGCAGAAAAGAGCATAGTCAAAATAGCCAAATCGATCGCGAAAAATGGTGAGATTGACAAAGACATTCCAGGTATCGTTTACTGGTGTACGAAAAAACCTCTTGCTGGTATAGAAATCCCTTCCTTTGAGGAGATATCTAAAAATAAACTCTCATATATAAAGGCATTTCGAATCTTCTATAATGAGACTGATCCAATCAGGGGAAACAAAATATATCAAAGGCAGGATTTACGCTATGTGGTTCAGAATCCACCAGAACTTATTTCAACCACGGAACTTGATCGAATATATTCTCTTCCATATTCCAGAGAAGTACATCCGGAGTGTCTAAATAAAGGAAGAGTGAAGGCGATCGAAACAGTGAAGTATTCTATTACAACCCACCGCGGATGTTATGGAGAATGCAATTTCTGCGCCATTACTCTTCACCAGGGTAGATACGTGGTAAGTAGAAGCCCTGATTCGATTTTGGATGAAGCGAAGCTCATTTCAAAGCGAAAAGATTTCAATGGCACTATCACAGACGTTGGAGGACCAACGGCAAATATGTATGGTTTTGAATGTATGGTCAAGTTCAACAAAGGAGCTTGTTTAGAAAAACGATGCCTTTTTCCAAAAATTTGCCCTTCTCTTAGAATTGATCACACTCCTTACATTGAACTGCTGAGAAAAATAAGGAGCTTAGATGGAGTAAAACACGTATTCATTTCTTCAGGCATCAGGTATGACCTCATACTGATGGACAGGAAAAGTGGAGTGAAATTTTTAAATGAGCTCATTGAACATCACATTTCCGGACAACTTAAAATCGCACCAGAACACATTTCTGAAGATGTGCTGAAATTAATGGGAAAACCCGATAGAAAAGTTCTCGATAGATTTATCTCCCTCTTTGAATCAATGCGAAAGAATCGAAAGCTGTATCTTATAGGTTATTTCATAGCTGCACATCCAGGTTGTACACAGGAACACATGGAAGAGTTACGCAATTATGTGAAATCGAAGATGGGATATACTCCTCGTCAGGTCCAGATTTTCACACCCACGCCGTTGACCTTTTCTACCACCATGTACTATACAGAAATGAATCCTTTCACTGCAGAAAGTGTGTTTGTAGAAAAATCAGAAAAGAAAAGGACATTACAGAAAGAAATGCTTCTGCGGAGACCGCAGAAGCGAAAGATTTAACGATCGAAGAGATGGCATTTTACCATTCTTGTTTCGCTTAATTCAATCTCCGGTGGTTCTTCGACTTTGCATTTGTCCATAGCAAAAGGACATCTGGGGTGGAAAAAACAACCCGACGGCAAATCTACGGCATTCGGGACCTCGCCAGCAGGGATCATTTTTTTCTTTTTCGTTTCTGGATCCGGTTCGGGAACAGCGGAAATCAGGGCTTTGGTATAAGGATGAGCGGGATCTTTATAGATTTCCTCGAAGGATCCGGTTTCCACAATTGTTCCCAGATACATAACAGCTATGCGATCGCAGATATATTTCGTTGTTGCTAAATCATGAGTTATGAACAAATACGTAAGATTGAATTCTTCTTTTAGTTTCAGCATTAAATCCAATAACTGTGATCTCACAGAGACATCAAGCATGGCTACCGCTTCATCAGCTACCACGAATTTTGGTCTTGTAATAAGAGCTCTGGCAATTACAACTCTTTGACGTTGCCCACCTGAGAGCTCTCTTGGATATCGTTTGACGAAATCTGAAGCGGGTTCAAGATTTACTCTCGATAACATATCCAAAACCATGTCATGGCGTTCTTCCCGATTTCCAATACCGTGTATATCAAGAGGGTGCCTAACAGCATCCCCTACTTTCATATATGGGTTAAGTGCTGCCAGAGGATCCTGAAAGATGATTTGAATTTCTTTTCTCAACTTTCTAAGAGGTTCTTTTTTGAGAGCGGTTATATCCATCCCTCTGTAAACTATACTTCCAGCAGTGGGTTCAATTAACCTCAAAACAAGTCTTCCAGTGGTTGTTTTGCCACTTCCCGACTCTCCAACGAGGCCTAAAGTTTGCCTCTCTTCTATGTTGAAACTGATATTGTTTACAGCGTGAACGACCTTTTTTTCACCTGTCAGCATGGTTTTAACAAATGATTGCCTTATGGGGAAATGTTTTACTAGGTTTTTTACCTTCAGCATCATTTTCCTTCACCCTCTCCGTATAGCCAGCACTTCACCAATCTACCATCATCTGTGTAAAAATCAGGCGGAATTTTCTGCTTACAAATCTCTTTGGCTTTGCTGCACCTCTCTGCATAGCGACAACCTTGTGGGGGATTCATAAGGTTTGGGGGATACCCCGTAATGAATCTCAGCTCTTTATCATCGATATTTGTGTTAGGCACGGAGGCCAATAAGTCTTTGGTGTAGGGGTGAAGTGGATCTTTGTACAACTTGAATTTTGGGGCATATTCCACAAGATGCCCTCCATACATGACACCAATATCGTCCGCAGCTTCAGCAACAACACCGAGGTCATGGGTGATAAGAATCATCGCCATTTTGAATTTTTCCTGCAACCCCTTTAACAACTGCAAAATCTGTGCCTGAACGATAACGTCAAGACTGGTTGTGGGTTCATCGGCAATAACCAGTTTGGGATTCAAAACCAGCGAAAGGGCTATCATTACTCTTTGCCGCATTCCACCACTGAGCTGGAAAGGGTAGTCATTGAGCCTATTTGATGAAATTCCCACTTCTTTTAGAGCCTGTTCTGCCATAGCAATAGCATCTTCTTTTGAAGTCTTAGTATGCGTAAATATGGTTTCTAAAAAGTGGTCCCGCAACTTCATCACAGGATTCAAAGAAGTCATCGGATCCTGAAAGATCATAGAAATATCTTTTCCCCTTATGAATCTCAACTCTTTACTGGGCATTGAAATCAAGTCCGTTCCATTAAAAATGGCTTTCCCGGTGATTTTCGTTTCTCTAGGTAAAATGCCCAAAATCGCGCCACCAAGCGTTGATTTTCCACATCCAGATTCACCCACAAGGCCGAGAGTTTTCTTCTCTTCAACCGGAAGACTGACTTTATCAACAGCTAATACTCTTCCCTCACGTGTTTTATAACTCACCATCAAATTCTTTAACTCAAGCAGCATGTACCATCACCTCCTGGTTTCGCCAACATTGGGATTGAGGAACTCATTCAGCCCCTCACTGAAAAGGCTGAAACCCAGAACAATGGTGATTATGGCAAGACCAGGGAAGAGGATCATCCACCAATAATTCAGAAGTAAGAACCTCTGTCCATTGGAAAGATCGTAACCCCAGTCAGGTGTAGGTGGAGAAATGCCAAGACCTAGAAAGCTTAACCCCGCTTCTGTCATAATTGCGTCTGCCAGGTTCATAGAGAGCACTACAATCACAGAAGGTAAAACGTTAGGAAGGATATATCTACCTAGTATGGAGAAATTCCTCGCTCCCATGGCTCTGGCTGCTTCGACAAAAAGCTGGTCTTTCAGAGAAGCCACTTGATTTCTTATCACTCTGAAATAAGTTGGGGCATATATGACAGCGATTGAAAGTGCAACATTTATCACACCGGGCCCCAAGACAGCGGCAATAGCTATGGCTAATATCAAACCAGGGAAAGAGTAAATTGCATCCATGAACATGCTGAGGATTCTGTCAAAAGCACCGCCTACATAGCCCGAGATCAGCCCCAATGGAATTCCAATGGCTGCTGCGACAGCAACAGCAAGGAAAGCAATTTTAAGTGCAATTTTTGCACCGTAAATGATTCTGCTTAGTACATCATAACCAAGGTTGGTTGTACCAAACCAATGTTCCTTTGATGGGGCTGAAAAGGCCTTGCCCGATCGTCTTACAGGATCATAAGGAGCCAAATATGGCGCGAAAATTGCCATGATCAAATACGTTAGAAGAATCGCAAAGCCCACAAAAGCCATAACGCCAGATTTGTCTCTGAAAAGCCTTCTTAAACCTTTTCCCAATCTATATGATAAACTCCATTCCTGCATGCAATCACCTCAATATCTGACCCTTGGGTCAACCAACGCGTTTATTATATCGACTATAATGCTAATTGCCACAACTATAATGGCATAAACCGCTATGGTACCCTGTATGGCAGGGAAATCTCTGTATCTTATCTTCTCAACCAGGTAAGAGCCTATTCCCGGCCAGGAAAATGTAGTTTCAGTTAGAACTGCACCGGCCATTAATGCAGCGAGTTGAAGGCCCATCACAGTCATAATGGGAACAAACGCGTTTTTCAAGGCATGGCGATAGATGACGCTATTTTCTTTGATACCTCTTGC
Organism: Thermotogae bacterium; assembly: GCA_003643975.1. Taxonomy (GTDB): domain Bacteria; phylum Thermotogota; class Thermotogae; order Petrotogales; family Kosmotogaceae; genus Kosmotoga_B. Next base: position 5,030 of record QNAR01000095.1, read on the forward strand.
CCTTGCGGCTTTCACGAAATCTTGTGAAAGCATTAACACCATATTGCCACGTACCATACGCAAAAAGACGCTGGATATTATAAGACCGAGAGCAAGACTTGGTAAAATTATGTGAAGACTTGCATCTTTTAGAGCGGGCATGTTCCAGGTGAAAAGAGAATCAAATAAATACATACCGGTGATTTTGTCTGGTCTAAGAAGCGGAGAAATTCTGCCGGCTATGGGGAGCCATTTCAATTTAACGCCAAAAAACCATTGGAAAAGCATACCCAACCAGAATACGGGAATTGAGTAGATAAAAATTGCATAAACTCTTCCGGTTATATCAAGTACTCCCCCATGCCTTTTTGTGGCTTCAGCACCCCAAAAAATGCCAATAACAAGTGCAACGATGAAGCCAAAAATCGTCAGTTCGATGGTTGCAGGTAATTTGTCAGCAATTTCATCGGCTATTGGCCTTTTCGTTAAAGCCGACCGGCCAAGGTCACCCTTAATAATGTCGAGCAGGTAGTCGCCAAATTGATTAAGAAGCGGTTTGTCATATCCCAATTCATGCCTCTTAGCTTCAATTACAGACATGGGAGCTTTACCGCCGAGCATGGCAAGCACAGGATCCCCTGGAAGAATGCGCATCACAAGAAAAATCATAAAGAGAAGAATGAAGAACATGGGGACCGCCAGAAGAATTCTGGTGATTATATACCACTTTAACGACACGGAAGCACCCCCTGTTTATGTTTATAAACTGCCGGGTCTTTTGACCCGGCAGAACAGTTCGATTCTTATTCCTCGGTGTAGAGTAGATAGTACCTGAAGATTTGTGAAGGTTCCAAAACAACTCCTTTGACGTAAGGGTAAGTAACACAGTATTGCTTGGCCTGCCACAAAGGTACATAGGGTACGTCTATTGCGAGAACCTTTTGAACATCCTCATTAATCTCTGTTCTTATGTCTACATCAGATTCAGCTCTGGACTGTATCATCATGGTCTCTATGAGCGAATTTTCATAGAAAGCCCCCATGGATGCTGCACCAGATTTTGAAAGGAAGGGCCATAGATAGTCGTCAGGATCGAGGTAGTCAGGATACCAGCCGAGCAGGAAGGCACCCATGTAGCCGTTTATGAAATAATCGATGTATGTTGCCCATTCTGCGTACTTGATATCTACTTTGATCATGCCAGTTTCCTCGATAGCTTCTTTCAATACCTGAACAACGTCGGCTTCTGTTGACCCGTAATGGCTTGGTGTGTACCAGAGTTCTATTTCGAGAGGATTGTCTTCGGAATAACCTTCTTTTCTGAGCAATTCTTTTGCCTTTTCGAGATCTCTCTCAGGCATCACATCAAGGTGGCTCCACATGCCAATGGGAACCAGTGTGTAGAGAGGTTCTACTGTTCCCGCGAATACATCGTCCACAATATAGCTTCTATCAACGGCATAAGCAATGGCTTTTCTGATATTGACGTTGTTATACGGCGGCATTTGCACATTGAAAACAAGTTCCCTTATAGCGGGGCTTTGGCCTTCATAAACAACGTATCTGGGATCGCTCTTGATTATGAGCAAATCACGGGGATCTAAAGTTCTGTAAGCTACATCGATTTCTCCGCTTTCGAGGGCAAGTCTCAATGTACTTGCATTCTGGTAGAACCTTATTACGATGGTATCCGTTTTTGGCTTGGGCCCAAAATAATCAGGGTTAGTCTTCAGGATCAGCTGAACGTCTCTCTCCCAGTCAGCGAT
>QNAR01000096.1 GCA_003643975.1 Thermotogae bacterium
CTAAGGCTTCCAACAGGCATCTTCTATGCCCAGGGTGTTAAAGCCAACGTTCTCTTTTTTGATAAGCGGCCCGGTAGCGAAAGGCATTCAACAGAAAAACTCTGGATATACGACCTCAGAACCAACAAGCACTTTACTTTGAAAACCAACCCTTTGAAATATGAAGACTTAGAAGATTTCATAAAGTGCTATAACCCGGAGAATAGATACGATAGGCAAGAAACCGAACGCTTTAGATGCTTCAACTATGATGAATTGATACAAAGGGACAAAGTCAACCTCGATATCTTCTGGCTCAAAGATGAAAGCTTAGAAGATACCGAAAACCTTCCAGAACCAGAGGTTCTAGCAGCCGACATCGCCGAAAACCTTGAAGCAGCTCTGGAACAATTTAGAGCGATTCTGGAAGAATTAGAAGAGAAGTAAGGTTTAGACTCAAAAAATCCCCAGAGGTTTTCGAATGGTTTCTTGAGCAGATTAACAGTGAACAAAATAATCGACTATTTTCAACGACCTATATTTATTGAGAAATTTTCTGTAATAAGTTATAGGGATGAGTTCTCGCCTGGTTAAAAGAAGTATAAACGATAGGAGATAAGAAAGAAGTGGTACTTAAGACATAAAAAAGTCGGGAATCCATTGAAACCGTGAAAATATCGCTAAGATAACAGGTTTCGACAGCAAGGAAGTATCAAAGGTTGTTTTTGGCATTACCCTTTAACAACAGCTATCGGTATAAGTCGTGTAGTCTTCTTCACAAGGTCCTTTTGATATTCCATAACTTCCTCTATATCTTTATAAGCCACTCTGGCTTCTTCTATCACAGCGCTTTTATCTGGTGTCATCAAAACAACATCTCTTTCATCAAGGTCGCGCTTTACCTGGGCAAAATTCAACTTCCTTTTAGCTTCATGCCTTCCTAACAACCTTCCTGCACCATGGGAGCAAGAGCAAAAACTCTCAGGATTGCATAGTCCTTCTGCTATATAAGTGGCGCTTCCCATAGAACCGGGAATGATTACCCGCCCTTGCGCCCTTACAGCACCTTTACGGTGGACAACCACTTTTTCGCCATAATGCTCTTCAAAACTCGCATAGTTGTGAATTGTCTCAAGTTTCTCTATAACTTCCATTTCTGGAAAGAAATATCTCATTACCTCCAGTACTGATTCCATAATCAGGCGGCGGTTTTCCCTGGCAAATTCAATGCAGAAGTTCATTTCGCTCAGATACTGCTTGCCCTCGTTACTGTCCACTGGCAACCAGGAAAGGCCCGGTGGAGGATTAAAACCCCGTTTTTTGCAATATTGTTTTGCAATTCTGTCGTAATGACTCGCAACCTGTTTACCAAGATTCCGAGAGCCGCTGTGTACGGTTAGAAACATTTTCTCGGATTCATCCTTCTGGATTTCAATAAAATGGTTTCCACCACCTAAAGTTCCCAGCTGTTTCTGGGCTTTTTTCCATTCTCTTTCTATTACAGGGCCACCAGGTTCTCTTTCCCATAAATTGCTGGGTAGAGCCTTTCCACGCCATTTGAAGCCAACGGGTATTTTCTCAAGAAACAGCTTCAGTATCTGATGGCGGTGCTTCAACACTGACTTCGCAGATAGGTTCGTTTTCACCGTCACTACACCGCAGCCGATATCCATACCAACAGCATAGGGAATAACGGCTTTTTTCAACGCAACAACTCCTCCAATGGGCATGCCATAACCCGGATGCACATCGGGCATTACAGCTATCCATCTGAAGAGATCGGGAACTGTGGAGAGATTCCTGATCTGTTCAAGGGCTTCTTCTTCTACTTTTTCAATGGGAACCCAGATCTTCGCTTTTAACTTCGGGTAGTATCTATTCATCTGCCCGCACCTCTTGTTTGATTCATATTGATTCTAACATCATTATATTTTGAACCCTGCTATATAAAAGACTTGAAACTAAGATAGAAGCAATAATCTGAAAGGTTTCTTTGCTTTTCTAAAGATTGAAAGTCATAATGTTGTAATTTTAATTTGAGTATAATGCAACACATACTACCTTGTTATACAAGCTACCGTGTGTTATTGTATTTTTAAGAACAGCTGTTTTATTTTTCAGAAATCAAAATGACTCGATTCTAAGGGAGGTAGTATTGTGAAAAGAAAAAAGGGAAGCGTGGTTGCAGGAACAATTTTGGCCATTGGCTTGATTTTAGTAGGTGCTTCATTTTTAATGGGGCCAATTGATTTTCATGGTTTTGACTTTGAAGATGCCACAAACTATCAGAATGAATACACAGAGATCTTCTCAAATCCACAAATTAATAAGATCTATGTAAGCACTCTCAATGGATACATCCAGGTGGAAAGTTGGGAAAACGATTATGTGCAGATCGAAGTGAAACAAAGATATGCAGGCTACTCGGAAAAAAAGATGGAAGAACTTTTTGAATCGACAAAGCCTGAAATTACATTTCTTGGGAGCAGCATGAGGATAGTTACCCCCAGACTGTCAAAAACCAGCTTTTTCAAAAGCTATGGTGTTTCAATATCCGTGAAAGTACCACACAATCTAATAAATAATGTTGAAACCAAAACAAGCAATGGAAGCTTGAAGTTTTCCGACCTCAATGCTCAAATTATTGGAAGCACTTCAAATGGTTCTATAGATCTTTCTAATGTAGATGGAGATATAGATTTGAGAACTTCCAATGGATCCATTTCACTGCTGAAAGTCTCAGGTGAAGCAAAGCTCGATAGTTCAAATGGAAAGTTTTATGCCAGCGGATTTATGGGCAGCCTTCATGTTGAGACATCAAACGCCTCAATAGAAATTGAGGATTCCCAAGCGCAGGTGTATTTGAGAACTTCCAATGGTAGCATATATGTAAGAGATTCGTCGCTTTTGGGAGCAAGTAACACTTTGAAGACTTCAAATGGAAAAATCGTTTTGGATTCTGCACTCCCGGATTCCGGTCAGCTAAAGCTTACAACAAGCAACGGAGGAATTGAATTTGTAATGCCTTATGGCACTGGTGCAGTAATCACTGCAAATACTTCAAATGGGAAAATCATACTTGACAATGTACCCATCCTAACAGAAGAAATTGGTAAAACCAGCATCAGTGGAAGTATCTATGGCGGTGGCGATTTACATATAGAGCTAAGCAGCAGCAATTCTGATATAAAAATCAGCGGGAAATGATGTGTTGGTAATTTCGAAAAGAGGTGTAGTGATGGACAAGCAGATGAAAAAAGGTGTCCTGGATCTATGTGTCCTCAGTGTCCTTTCAGAAGAAGACTGTTATGGGTATCAGCTTGTTGAAAAAATTTCAGCGGCAATTGAAATTTCTGAAGGGACGATTTACCCTCTTCTTAAACGTCTGCAAAAGGATGGATTGTTGGCTTCATATATAAGAGAATCCTCCGAAGGACCAGCAAGGAAGTATTACAAATTGACACCTGAAGGCATAACTAAATGCAAAAGGCTTAGAAAAGAATGGTTTGAATTTTATAATGGGGTAAACAAACTCCTCGGTAGGGGGAATGGTGATGAATAGTGTTGAATATATAAAAAGACTGGAAAAAGGGTTAAGAAAGCTCAAGCCAATCGAAAGGGAAGAGTACCTTCAGGATTACAGGGAGCATTTTCAGGAAGGTCTAAGGCAGGGAAAAACAGAAGATCAAATCTCCCGTGATCTAGGTAACCCGGATAAAATCGCCAAATTAATACTCGCAGAGCATAATATTAGAATGTTAGATGACAAACCAAAAAGCAGGAGTATCTTTACAGCGATAATGAGTATAATTGGGCTTGGTTTCTTCAATCTAATTGTCACCCTGCCTTTTTTTGTTGTGCTATATGCCTTGGTTTTTGCCGTTTTTGCAATTGCCGCGGCTTTTGTTACCCTACCTGTATTTTACTATTATTTTCCGGAACACGTTATGCTACCATTCACGAATCTAAATCAGGAATTGTTTTTTGCCTTCGGTATAATGCTCATTGGCATTGGCATCTTCCTTTTCTCCGGAAAAATATTGAAAGGCGTGTTCAAAGTCACTGTGGCATTCTTGAAGTGGAACCTTAAAGTTATAAAAGGTGAATAAATCAAATGGAAAGAAGGGGTGGTCTTTTAGAAACTCACCACCCATATGACAATGAAGAAGTGTATATTTTGCTTGCTAATACTGCTTTTCGTATCCTTTGCCTTTGGTTTTGTTCCTGATTATTGGCCAACAAATGGCTGGAGATATGACGACAGCTACGATTTCCAGGAGTTGGAAGCATATATCAATAGGATTTTCTGGAAGGAACTCCATTCTCTTATTATCATAAAAGATGGTTATGTTGTCTATGAAAACTACTTCAAAGAAAATGGTTCTCAGGTTTCGCCGGACGATCTTCACGCTTTGCATTCCGCAACCAAAAGCATAAATTCCTTGCTTGTGGGCATTATGATAGACAACGGCTACATACCGTCTGAACATATCCAAGTAATGGAAATTTTCTCTGATTACATTGTGGAGAATTCCTCAAAAGAGAAATATATGATAGAGCTCAGGCATGTATTAGAAAATACTTGTGGCTTTGAATGGAATGAGTGGGCTTATTCTTACGCTGATCCGAGAAATATCTACAACAAGTTCATAAGCAGTCCTGATAGGGTGCAGTTTGTGCTCAATTTACCCATTGCAGATGCGCCCGGTGAAAAATTTGTGTATAACACTGGAGCTTCACATCTGGTAATTGCTGCTATACAGAGGATCACTGGAAAAAGTGCTCTTGAATTCGCAGAGGAAAACCTCTTTCATCCCCTTGGAATAACCGAAGTAATATGGCCTAAGGATTCGCAGGGAATAAACAAAGGTGCAGGGCTGAATATGATTCCCAAAGACATGGCAAAAATTGGCCTTCTTATGCTCACAGAAGGCATCTGGGAAGGTAAACAGCTTATTTCGAAAGATTGGATCGAAAAATCCCTGCAGAAGATGAACAGAGTTTCCACGAACGTCTATTTTGGTTACCACTGGTGGATTTATGAACATCAGAATATTGAAATAATCTCTGCCTATGGTTACAATGACCAGCGCATCTATATAATTCCATCAAAGAGTCTTGTAATGGTAACAACCGCAGCTATTTCATCCGAATTTTCTTTGAAGCTATTAGAAGATTATGTATTGCCAAGTTTTGAATGATGATTTTCTGGATGAAAGAAATTATTGTCTGATAAGCATTTCGGTGTTTTTATTAAGTACCACCAATATATTCTTGATATTGTTTTTTAGGGCATTTACAATTTCTTGATCTAAAGGCATTTTTTCCATTTCTTTGATGGCGTTTTCGAGATTCATTGCGCTGCGATAAGGCCTATCGCTTATCAAGGCATCGAAGACATCTGCAACTGCTAAAATCCGTGCAAGATAAGGGATTTTATCTCCCTTCAACCCATATGGGTAACCGGATCCATCTGTCTTTTCATGATGGTATAGAATTACCGATTTCAAATCTCTTAAATATGGAATTTTGCCCACCAAAACCGCACCGATTTCTGAATGCCTTTTCATTATGAAATATTCTTCGTCATTGAGTTTTCCATTCTTGGCAAGGTCCTTCTCGGGTATTCCTATTTTCCCTATATCGTGAAGAAGCGCGGCCCTTTCCAGAAGCTTTAAGCGCTTTCTTTTTATACCGAGGTTTCTTCCTAATATTACAGCAATTGCGGCTACATTTTTTGAATGATTTGCTGTGTGTCTATCTCTCTGTTCAAAAAGGAAAACAAGGGTTTCTAAGCCAACTGTCTGATAATGGGTGGAAATTTCCCATTCTACTATCGTTCGAACAATCAAACAGGCTAAAAAGCCTATTGATAAAGCACTCACTATCTGGAAAAAACGTAGTGGGAAAATCTTTAGTTTATAGTTCAAACCGAATACTAAAGGCTTGCCCGCTTCGGAATGAACAATTTCTATCAGATCTGACATGTTATATGCAGCCAAAAGTTCGTTCAAAGAAATCTCTGCCTGAACAATTTTATTTTTCACCACATTTTTCAGAAAATCATCAAATATGTTGAAGTACACGGATAATTCTTTGCCCTTTGATCCCGGGAGGATCTTGTAAAGGGATTCTTCATTTGAAAAGAAAGCAGGCCTATCTATGATTTTCATTGAATGGATAAGAGGAGAGCTTGCAAGCATATCATTGATATTGTTTTCAATGAATTCTTTATCACCCTTTTGTATCGCTTTATAAAACTCAGACCACTGAAAGTAACCGTAAGAAAGCTTTTCAGAAAGCAAAACCATCGAAAGCTCTAAAGCCTGTTTGCTGCTTTCTACCCTTTCTGTGTACCTAGCCAAGTTCAAATAATAAAACCCAACAATTGCTATAATGACCACGAATACAAAAACAGAAATGTAGATCAATATTCTTCGCATATCTCACCAACTTGTCAGCATGTGGCAAAATTATAGCATTTTAAGTAAGACTATTGACCGACTTGAAAAGGATTGAAGGTTTTCCAGCAATACGCTTCAAGATATATATGTTTCCCATCATGCTCGATTTCCCTTTTTTCAGAGCTCGGATTTAACAACATGGAAAATTCTTTGAAGTTTATAAGCTCCAAATCATCTTTTGCTCGCTTTTCAAGACCAAATGAAATCAAAAGCTCTTTCAAAAGGTTTTTCTCGGGTATTGTTGCAACATAAATGGCATTACCTTTTTGAGTAATCGCAGGAAATTCTTTGAAACC
>QNAR01000097.1 GCA_003643975.1 Thermotogae bacterium
CCCCAGCCCCGATTTCATCATATCTATCATTACCATCGCTTTTAGCCTCAAGGGATTTATTTACACCAAGCGCTATATCTGGAGATTGCTCGTCTATACTACTGAGTACCGCACAGGTTTCACCATCGAATCCGTATTTCGCTCTCGTGTAGCCTATATCGAGTATAGTATCCCTGACAACCTGAGGGATATCCACGTAAGCTCTTGTACTGACTTCGCCAGCAACCACTGCGACGCCAGTTGCTACAAGTGTTTCGACAGCTACTCTTGAATTCGGATCCTGTTCGAGCATTGCATCGAGAATCGCGTCAGAGATCTGATCCGCAACTTTGTCAGGATGACCTTCTGTGACACTTTCACTGGTAAATAGCCACCTTTTCATCAACGTGCCTCCTTCTTCAATGTTTATTTTAGTATATCTTCATTGTATTCTTCTTCAGATATAAAATTCCCACCTATTATATCAAAGGACAGTGGCTTGAAGCTTCTTGTAAATTCGGCGTAAATTTGTATTTTATTCTGACAATTGCTTCCAATGAACTCCTTGTCAAGCTTATAAGCTCCTTTACCCCCGCCATAATTAACACTTACGTCATAGTATTTTCGCAAATGACTCCTGAAGAGTTCCCCGCATTTGGAACATTTGAAATAGACCACAAGCGTACTCCCTTTATCATAGAAAGGGTTCTTCGTTATATCCTTTTTCTTTTTCTTGAAAAACAACACCGTCACCTCCGCATAACAATGTTGAAAGTCTTTTCTAATGTGTTTCCCCAATGATCTTCCACGACTATTTTTGCGGTTTTTGGCGAGGAGAGGTCCTCTTCATTCCAGTTGTTAACTGTAATCATGGAGAGATTCTCGGAACTCCTTAGCTTGAACCAGTAATCCGATGGTGTGGAGTTCATGTACACCTCGTTGACTTTAGTCGTTTCGTCGATGAAAAAATAATTTTCAAAGTCTATCTGGTAAACCAATTTACCTTCTATCCATAGGGATATTTTCTTGGGGCTTATATAATGCCTGGAAAGCACCCGAGCTCTTACAGCCAGGGGAGAATAAGATGTCATCTCAACCGTTTTTCCGTCAAATTTATATTCTTTGCCACCGGCTTTAATGGCAATTATTTGTATCTCCGTACTCTTTTTTGGAAAGTTGAAATACAAACCGGGATTTAAAAGAACCTTTTCGGATATGTCCCTGATTTCTACATGCAAGTGAGGGGCAACCCCGCCTGTGTCACCACTGTAAGCAACCGTATCTCCCGTTTTAAATGCAATCTCATCCGGGTGAAAACGTGCTTCCACATAGTTTGTGCCGAATTCACTGAGAAGTTTCCTGTAAATCACGTTCAATTTTCTCCCCGCTTCGGTCGTCAAATCCCCCACACTTTCCAGATGGGCAAAAATCACTTTTATCCCATTTTCGTTGTTGAAATAATCTCTAACACCTGGCAGAACCAACGTCAGCCTTGTCCCATAAACAGGGTCGTTAACCACAAGCGACGCAACATAACTATTCGCGGGCGAAAGAACCTCGGCACCTGTTTTCCCTGCGGTTGAAAGATCCATTCCTTTATGAAAATGTGCCGGGTTGTCCTGAGATTTATATTGTCTGTATTCCCCAAAATAACCTGTTATTTCCAGAGGTATATCCAGAGGATTTCTTAGATATGTTTCACCAAGAGCGATTATAGATATGACGATAAAAAGGAACACTAACGTTCTCTTCATTTTCTGCCAGCCTCCTTTAGCTTGTTTAGAAGCCGTCGGTTTGTCACGCTGTCTGTAATATATTCAACTTCTATGAAATCCTCCCCGAATTTTTCAGAGAGAATTTCGAGCTTCTCCCTGACTTTCAAGACTTCTTTATACTCGTCAAAATTTATACGTAACGAGTGCCTCTTTCTCACTGTATTTAGCACTTCATCGATTTTAAGCTTTAGCTCATCCAAGTTTATATTTTTAAGCGCGCTAACGAGAACTGCTTCAGGATATTTACTTTCCAGGGTTCGAATCCTTTCATTGGTGCACCTGTCGATTTTGTTAAAGACCAGTATTCTGGGAATTTCACCTGCTTTGATTTTAGCCAATGTTTCATCGATTACCCTCAAACGAGCTTCCTCATTGGGCATTGAAGCATCCACAACAAGCAAAAGAAAGTCGGCATAGCTAATCTCTTCAAGTGTAGACTTAAATGATTCCACCAGTTGATGGGGCAATTCTCTGATAAAACCGACGGTGTCGATAAACAAGACTTCCCTGCCGCTGGGTACTTTGCTCTTTCTAATACGTGTATCAAGCGTAGAAAACAATTTGTCTTCAACAAGAACATCCGAACTGCAAATTTCATTCAGAAGAGATGATTTCCCGGCATTGGTATAACCCACCAAGGCAATTAAAGGCAGTCCGGCCCTTTGCCGCTTTTTCCTCATAATCTCCCTCTCGAGCTGCAACTTTTTGAGTTCTCTCTTTAGGAAGGCCATTCTTTGCAGTGCCTTTCTCCTGTCCAGCTCGAGCCTTTTTTCTCCGGGACCCCTTGTACCTATACCACCACCGGGATTCGATAGTTCACTACCCTTACCTTTGAAAAATGGAAGCTCGTATCTGAGCCTTGCCAGTTCGACTTCCAATTTTCCCTCCAGGGTGGAGGCATGCTTTTCAAAGATCTCAAGTATCAGCTGCGTTCTGTCGATTATTTCAGTTCCAAGTTCACGGATGAGACTTTTTCTCTGGGAAGGTGTAATGTTATGTCTGATAAGGATAATAGCAGGATTATATACCTGAACTAAGCGCTTGAGTTCTATGAGCTTTCCGGTTCCCAGATAATGTTTTGGATTTGGTGCATCTAAATTCTGGCTTAGCGAATCCAGCACATCATACCCAACTGTACCTGCGAGTTGCTCCAGCTCAGAAATGATTTCATTCTTGATTTCCTGCTCCTGCCTGCTAAAGACGCAGGCAAGTATCGCTTTTTTAATTTGTCTATTCCCCTCTCTTTTGCTGTTGCTGTGGTGTCAGTTTCACATATTTCGATGGGACAAGCATCTTGATGGCATGCTTGTAGACAAGTGTCTGCTCTTGCTCGTCCTCAAGGAGAACTGTAAAATTGTCAAAGGAACGAACCAGGCCTTTGGTCTGAAATCCTCCTTCAAGGTAAACCTTCACTTCAATTCTGTTAATTCTTAGCAGGTTCAAAAAACGATCCTGAAGATTAAATTTTTCAGCCACTTTTACCCCCCCAAGCTAAAATGATTTTCTTGCTTATTATATCAACTGCATTCTTGAAACCCAATTCTTCAAGGTCTAACCAACAGACTCCCCGATACCTTCGGAACCATATAATCTGCCTGCGTGCATACCGGCGAGTATTTCTCTTGATTAACTCCACGGCTCTCTCTAAAGAACAAGTCCCCTTTATATATTTGATCAGTTCTGCATAACCTATTGTTTGCAAGGCATTTAAATCTTCTGTAAAACCCATATCCAACAATTTTTTTGTTTCATCGACCAGACCGGCTTCAATCATTTTATCCACCCGTGTTTCTATACGCCGATGCAGAGAAAGCCGCCCCCTATTTAGTATTATAACAGCGTATTCCCCAGAAATATCAGAGTTTTTTTGAATCGAACTCAAACTAGTGCCCGTGGTAAAAAAAACCTCAAGGTATCTTATCGTTCGCTTTAAATCATTGGGATGTATTTTTTCATATGCAATTTGATCAACCCTTTCAAGTATCCTTCTCAGTGACCCCGGAGCATTTTCTTCAATGGTCTTCAGCGCGTTACGCACCACCTCATTGCGAGGTGCGCCTTCAACAAAGCCCCTTAAAAGAGCATCAGCATACAGCCCGGTTCCACCAGCCAGCACAGGGATTTTCCCCCGAGCCACGACGTTTGTGATGACCTTTTTTGCGTCTTTACTGAACCGATAGGCATCATAGCTTTCATCAGGGTCAACAATATCAATCAAGTGATGCGGAAGCTTTTCGCGTTCCTCTTTTGAGGGCTTTGCGGTGCCTATGTCCATATGTCTATAAATTTGCCTGGAATCAACCGAGACAACTTCAATAGGCAACCGTTCTGATATCGCCAGTAAAATTTCTGTCTTTCCCACAGCTGTGGGACCTAAAATCATCATAATAGCCATTACTTTTTTATTACCCCGTATATCACGCCGCTGCTCTTGCTGCCGTCTACATACGAAAATTCGATAAATTCTCCGAGTTTTTCAAAGAAACTGTCTGTAATGCGCGATTTCAACACCACTTTTTTTCTTGCAACTCTTATCATTTCCTGTACATCCTCTAATGTGATAGGTTCATAGACGGCAAAAGGCCTCAAAGGGTTCAACGAGCTCGAACTGTACTGAGGCACCTCGAACATGGGATCACAATAAACAATATCAAAGCTTTCATCGGCTGAATCTCTTAGAAAATGCTTCATGTCCTGATTCAATAATGTTATCCTGGATGCGGCTTCTTTCATCCACGGATACTGAAAGGGATAATGCTCGAGCCCGTGTTTCACCACTCTGTAAACATGCACTGAAGCCTCCAGACCTATGACTTCACCGGATTTTAAAAAATGAGACATGAGTAGGGCTTCACTGCCAAGTCCAAAGGTCGCATCCAAAATCCTTTCCTCTCCCGTTAGCCCCAGATTTTCTATCAAGTGGTCTCTTTGCCCTTCACGGTAGTTTTTCAAACGCAATTTCGCCATTGAAGGGTGGAAAAAGAACTTCGAATTATCATAGAGAATGTACAATTGCTCATTTCTATCGAGCACATAGTAAAAATCCAGATCTAATTTTCCCTCTTTTTTCAATTCTACGAGTTTGCGCCTTGAAATGTAAGGCACCTTATATTCAACAGCAATCTTTTGGGCCTTCATAGCGAGCTCATTTGTGGGTTTATGTGATGTTGTTACCGCGTATTTCATTTTTCCTCCTGATGTAATTCAAGCAGTTTTTTTAGCGCTTCCAGCTCTTGTTGGCGAGACTCAAGCTTTTTTTCTAACTCTTTATAGCGCTTCTCAACTTCCTCAAGCCGCTTCTCAGCGGCTTTGTAATTAGTGTACGCCCTGTAATTTGTCAGTCCAAGAACTATTAGAAAAAAAATCGTAAAGATAAAGAATATGAAATGGCTCTGGCGCTTCTTGCCCACTATTTTAACCCACTCCTAGCAATACCCGCAATGAAGTATTTCTGCGTAAACAGGAATAACATTACAACTGGAACGATAGAAAAAGTCGCAGCAGCCATCAAGAGATTATACTCAGTTCCCGTCGCGCTACTGAAGTTTTGTAAACCCACAGGCAGCGTTCTATACTCCGGGCTCTTGGTTACTATCAAGACCCACAGGAACGAATTCCAGCTTCCCACAAATTTGAGAAGAGCCCCTGTTATCACTGCTGGCTTTGAAAGAGGTACCATGACCCTCCAGAGGAATTTCCACTTGGACAAGCCATCGATTTTTGCGGCATCGTAGAGTTCATCAGGGATGGTCATGAAATGCTGCCTGAGCAAGAAAATGGCAAATACGCTTACAACCCATGGGACTATAAGGGCATAATACGTATCTATCCATCCAAAAACCGTTAATGTTATGAAATTTGGTACCAAAAGGACCTCACCTGGAACCATCATGGTAGCCAGAAAGATGGTGAACATGAAGTTCTTGCCGAAAAATTCCATTTTGGCAAAAGCGAAAGCGGCCATAGCGGCGAAAATTATCTCAAGGAAGGTTGTTACTATGGCAACGAAAACCGTGTTCAAATAATAACGCCCGAAAGGCGCGGCGTTCCAGGCATCAACATAGTTCTGCCAGAAATTGGCGAATGTCTCGGTGAGGGTAAATTCAGCTCTTCCATATACCATATCATCTTTGAACCAAACAGCGGGGATATCGTTAAATACAATTTCAAAGGACTTTCTTCCGGATTTCGTTGCTCTTCCCCGGTAGAAAACCTTCGCTATCTGCGGGGGCTTTTTTGTGAGATCTAGCTCGCTGAAAATATCCGAATGGAGCTTTGAAAAAACGCCAATCCAATTGGTTTCAGTCCATCGCCTTCTTATAAGGGAGGAAAAATCGCTTCCTTCTATTTTCTCTGCATACCTGTCGAGATACGCAAGCACCGCTCCGAAAAGAGCACTTTGCCCGCTTTTTGAGCCCGCCGCTTTCATCACTTCTTTGAATTCCTGGTAACCGAACTCTCCTTCCATGAATCTCTTAATTTCGTCGTTGAATTTTTCATCGTCAACGATTATCATAGCTGTTTTCAACAAATTTATAGCCTCTGTTATCTTATCAAAGACCTCGTTGGTGAGTTCAGAAAAATGCGCTTTTAACTCTTCTTTGAAATTGCTATCGAGGTAAGAAATCAAAATTTTCAACGCGTCCCTCACATTTTTCTTTGTGATTGAAGTTTTTAGGTAAGCTTTCAAGTTTTCCGGTACGTTCCATTCGTCAATAGCCTCCATGAGCAATGAATGCACTTCGGCATCAGACCTTATCTCGCCAACGATGTAAGCATCAGGCAAAGGGGTATCCTGTGCGTTGAGATAGAACTTTTTCACCTCAAGGTAGTCCTCTAAAAGCACTTTCCAGCGCATGAGATCGTCCATGAGCCCGTTAAAACTGGTTTTGAAGCGATTAAACATTACCAGAAGAAACCTATCGGACCTAG
>QNAR01000098.1 GCA_003643975.1 Thermotogae bacterium
CAAAGTAAATTTACCATCATTTTCATTGGATAACGTCTCAAAAATAATGTTGAGAACGCTTTCTGGACTGGACGCTTCAAAGTTCTCTATCCCCATTGAGGTCATAATCCCCCAGCCCGTTTATTATGAAATCACCGATAATATCGTGGAAATCTTTTCCGATGAATTGAAAACCAAAAAGATAAAGATGCGGGAGTTTTCTGACACCGAGAAGATCTTCCACATTGAGTACGACCTGAACAGAGACAGCATTGATGACATTATTCTTATACGAAAACTCAAAAGCGAAGATCCCACAAAGAGCGACATAGTTATAACGGCTCTGAACAGTGACGTGAGCTTGCTGTGGGAACAAAATTTCGGCGACGGCAAAGTATATACTTTGCCTCTATCTTACACGGTAAAAGAGTATGGCGTCTTTTATGAGGGTAACGAACCTTTCATTTATGTGGTCGCCAATGGAAATAACGGGAATTTCTCCGTTGCAAGTGTGTATTCAAGGTTCGGAAAGCTCATTTCTGAATTCTGGCATCCGGGGCCAATCAATGCCGTATTGGTCGGGGATTTGAATCTGGACAAAAACAGAGAGATTTTGCTCGCAGGATATAACTATCACTACGCTGCCGCGGACTGTATAGTTATCAATCCTGCTGAGACGGGCGTTGCTCAGTCGCCACCGGGCAGAGGCTTTTTCTATCCGCTAAGCAGAGGGCTATATTATTCGTATTTCACAAACCTCAAACCCTTTGTATCTGTTTCTGAAAAGGGACCTGGCCTTTTTGAATTGATAACCGAAGACGGAAAAGCTGAAAGTATAAACCTCCTGGAGAGTGAAAAATGAGCAAGTACCTTTTAGCAGTAATTTTATTGTTATCTGTTGCATGTCTTGGTACGGTAAGCATTGACAGGATAGATGCTTCAGAATTCCCATTGGTTTGTTTTCAGGTAACCACAACAGGCCATTATTCTGCTGCCAGCTTCAATTTTTCAGAAGATGGGGTTACAATAGCTCCTTCCATACAATTGGTTCAAAAAGAACCCCTTAAAACGATAAAAGTTTATTACTTTTTGGATATTTCCGGATCTATGAACTCAAGATTGACAGAAATCATTGGCAAATTGGCAATTCTGTCAAGAGCTATCAGAGAGATATCTGAGGGCGAGGTTAAGGAGCATTTCATCGCCATTTCAGATAAAATTGTCAGGGAGATAGAAAGTACAAATGGAAATACACAAGATGTACTCATGCAGCTTTACAGCCTACCTATTGCGGTTGATGAAGATTTTGGAAAGGTTCTTAACAGCTATGACTTTGATGAAGGTTCAATTGCAGTCATAGTGGATGACCGGGGTTCCTGGAAGGAAAAGCCCACTTCTACTATAATGAAGTCAGGCGTCCCCTTTATTGCACTTGATACAGGAAGTGAATATGCAAAGGAACTGGCTAAAACGACAGCAGGGTTGATCTTTGATGGAGAAAACCTGGCAGAATTAGAAACCTTGCTTTCTTCATTATCACGTTCGATATGGGAACTGAAATATAATTCACCCTTCCCTGATTTTACTCTCCATACCATAGAGCTCAACGGTATAACTGCCAATTACGTGAATAGCATGAAAGAGCCTGTGATAATTCCGAAGGCGGAAACTGTGGAAGCCACAGCGGGAGAAAGGTTAGAGTTGGAGGGCAAGATTAAAGGTAAAGTGAAGCGCTTCAAAGCTTATTATCAGGACACTTCGCTTGAAATCAAAGTTCTGGGTCAAGAATACTATTTGGAAGTCATTCCACAACCGGGCATTAAAAAACTCGTTCTCAAAGCCTGTTCTTCCTGGAAATGTGTTGAAAAGGAAGTGAACATAATCGGCCTCGAGACAAGGCCAGCGCTCGAAGTTAAAATTGATTGGAATGAACCTAACGCCGACCTGGACCTGTATGTTAATGAACCAACAAATACGGTATACTTTCTTAATGATAAAGCGAACGGTTTTTTGAGTAACGATTGCATAAAAGGCCCAGGCAGAGAAACATACATAATAAATCCAAAGGGAAACTTTCTACCCCATGGCAAATACAGAATAAGGGTTCACTACTATCGTGGCAGAGTTCCAGTCGAATTTAGAGTTACCATCTATTCATATGGAAGGCTGCTTCTTGATGACGAGTTTAAGCTGGAGATTTCGGATTCCAGAAATTGTATTCCAGATGCCGAGGGCCCCGATTGGTTGGATGTAATGAACATTGATTTTTAGATTTAGGAGGTTTACCATGAAAATCTCAAGAAGAGCTGAAAAAATGCCAGCATCGCCCATAAGAAAGCTTGTCCCCTATGCCGAAAAGGCAAAAGAAAGGGGTATCAAAGTTTATCACCTGAATATAGGCCAGCCGGATATCCCCACACCTGAAATATTCTTCAGGTATCTGCGTAAAAATCTCGGTGATGTCGTAGCTTATTCACATTCTGCTGGAATTATCGAACTGCGCCGTGCCTTTTTGAATTATTATGCTTCTTTTGGAGTTGAGTTAACCGAAGATGAGGTCATTGTCACAAACGGTGGTAGCGAAGCCGTAATTTTCGCTATGGCAGCTATTGCCGACCCGGGTGACGAAATCGTAGTGATCGAGCCTTTTTATGCTAACTACAAAGGTTTCGCCAGCCTGTTGAACATAAAGCTTGTACCCGTGAGGGCAGAGGTTTCCAATGGCTATCGTTTACCTCCGAAAGAGCGCTTCGAAGAAGCGATTACTTCCAAAACCAGAGCCATACTCTTCTCAAACCCTTCAAATCCCACCGGGGTAGTTCTTACGAGTAGCGAAATTGACACATTGATCCAGTTTGCTGAAAAGCACAATCTCTTCCTCATTTCCGATGAAGTATATCGAGAATTCGCTTTCGATGGACGTGAGTCCATTTCACTACTCAAGCATTACAAAAGCGAACGTGTAATCATGACTGACAGCCTTTCAAAGAGATACAGCGCTTGTGGAACGAGAATAGGGCTTTTTGCCACTCACAACAGGCAGATATATGACGCAGCGATGAAATTTGCCCAGGCCAGGCTTTCACCACCTACGGTGGCACAGCTGGGTGCTGTGGGTTTATTAGAGCTGGGCAAAGAATATACTGATAAAGTCAAGAACGAGTACCAGCTTAGAAGAGACGTGGTCTTTGAAGAACTTTCAAAAATACCTGGAGTTCTTCTCACAAAGCCCGAAGGCGCGTTCTATGTTTCCGTTGCCCTGCCGGTAGATGATGCTGAAAGATTCGTAAAATGGATGCTAACCGATTTCAACGATTCTGGAGAAACCGTTATGGTAGCACCTCTTTCAGGCTTTTACGCTACCGAGGGAAGTGGAAAGAAGGAAATACGCATTGCATATGTCCTTGAAAGAAGAAAGCTGAAAAGAGCGTGCGAGTTACTTAGAAAGGGAATAGAGGGCTACAACAGGTTATAACAATCAGGGCGCTTTTTAGCGCCCCTTTATTTATTCTTCAACGACTTTTACATTGATAGCCTGCGGACGACCCGATGGACCTGTTTCCACATCGAATTCTACTCTCTGCCCTTCATTCAATGTTTTGAAGCCATCCATCTGAATAGCACTAAAATGCACAAAAATGTCTTCTCCATCATCTTTCGTGATAAAGCCATAGCCCTTTTTACCGCTAAACCACTTGACTGTACCTTTCATTTTCTTATTCCTCCTAACCGGCAAAAGCCTGTACTGCCCTGTCGAGCGATATAAATTATAACACAATAGACATAGATATAACTCTCAACGGGTTTCAGAATGATTCTTTCAGACTTGACACCTGACTATGGTGATGATAAAATACTTATCGTATAGGGGTGCGTAGCTCAGTGGGAGAGCGCTTCCTTGACGAGGAAGAGGCCGTAGGTTCAATCCCTACCGCACCCACCATTAGAAAGGAGGGCTACGCTCTCCTTTTTTTTTGCATTAGTCAATGTCTACCGCGGTGAAAGAATTTCGTCAAGATAAATGAAATGCAGCTCTTTAAAGCCTTAATCTTCTCTCTTAAACTGTTGTGCAAATACCTGCATTTGATTTTCTTACTCAAAATGGTTATAATATAGGTGTTGTTAATAAACCTTTTGTAAGGGGGTGTTGTTGTGAAGAAGTTGCTTCTTCTTGTTCTATCTGTACTATTGGTTTCCGCTATTGCGTTCTCCTTCGATCCAGAAACATTTGTTAACTTAACCATTGGAGAACCGGAAACCCTCGATCCTCACTATTGTTATGAAACCGCTGGTGGTGCCGTTATTCTCAACGTCTATGACAACCTCATCAAGTACAAGGGCGATTCCGTTACGGTATTTGAGCCTATGATCTCCACCGAGGTTCCGACAGTGGAAAACGGCCTCATCAAAGACGGCGGTACAAAGTATGTGTTCCCCATAAGGGAAGGCATCAAATTCCACTCTGGTAACGTGCTTACACCCTATGATGTGGAGTACAGTTTCGAAAGAGGAATCCTTTTCGATCCTTCCGGCGGGCCCATGTGGATGATCATCGAAGCCCTCTCCGGTGGAGATTACGCTTCACTCGAAGGCTGGTTCGAAGCCTATTCTGGCATGGCTTACTCCGATGCCGTTGATGAAGATAGGAATCCGACTTCGGAAGAAGCCAAAGCAAAACTCATTGCTTTCTACAACGAAGTCATCGATCCTCTTGTTGAAGTCGATGGCAACAATGTGGTTTTCACTCTCCATGGTCCTTTCGCGCCATTCATGTGGATCATTTCCCACTACGCTGGCTGGAGTGCTGTTATCGACTCCCAGTGGGCAAAAGACAATGGTGCCTGGGACGGAAACGCTGACGGCTGGTGGAAATGGCACGACCTTCAGCCTGAAGAAACTCCTCTCCACAGTGTAGACGCTGGTTGTGGTCCATTCAAGGTCGTCGAATGGGACAGGGCACAGCAGAAAGTCATCCTTGAAAGATTTGACGAATATTGGAGAGGCCCAGCCAAGCTGAAGACAGTCATCATCTGGGGTATCGATGAATACTCCACAAGGAAGGCTATGCTCGAAGCTGGCGACGCCGACATCGTTTACGTACCTACCCAGTATAAAGAACAGGTTGTCAATATGCCTGGTGTCAGAATAATCGACGGTTATCCGACGTCTGCTATCACATCCTTCCATTTCAATTGGAAAGTCAAAGAAGGAAGCGAATACATAGGTAGCGGCAAACTCGACGGAAACGGCGTTCCACCTGAATTCTTCAGTGATCCTCATGTCAGGAAGGCATTCTACTACTGTTACGATGGTCAGACATTTATCGAAGAAGTTATGAACGGTTACGGTAAACTCGTACCGACTGACCTTCCTGAAGGTTATCTCGGTTACGATCCCACGCTGCCCGTTCCTGAATTCAACCTTGCAAAAGCAGCAGCTGAGTTCAAGAAAGCCTTTGATGGCCAGCTCTGGGAAAAAGGCTTCAAGCTGACACTGCTCTACAACACGGGTAACGAAGCAAGGCAACAAGCGGCTGAGATGTTCAAGTCTAATATCGAATCTCTCAACCCGAAATTCCATATAGACGTTCAGGGCGTACAGTGGCCAACATACCTTAAGGCTCAGAGAGCCGGTTACATGCCTGCCTTCATCATCGGCTGGCTTGCTGACTATCCTGATCCTCACAATTTCCTTGCCACATATTACGCCAGCTATGGTATCTACGCATCCAGGCAGGGAGAGCCTTTCCTCGAATTCGCCAAGGCAAACATCGATGACCTCATAACCGCCGCTGTCAAGGAAACAGATCCTGCCAAGCGTGATGAGCTTTATAAAGAAGTTCAGAGGATAGCTATTGAAAATACACTTGGTGTTCCTCTGTACATGCCTCTTGGCTTCCATGTTGAAAGAGATTGGGTAAGAGGCTGGTATCCGCATCCTCTTAGATCCGGAACCAATTACTACGAAGTTTATAAAGAGGAATAATGAGAATTTAAAACATAATCGCTTTTTAGAGGTCTGGGTTTGTAACCCAGACCTCTTTTTTTGTTTAAGTGTTTAATGTATAATTTTTTTGTCTCTTGTTGTACAAATTATCTTTTTTAAAGGGGTGATATATAAGTGACTGCCTACATCATTCGCAGGCTGCTTTTGCTGCCACTTATTCTCATTGGCGTTACCCTGATCATCTTTTCCATGATCTGGAGTCTCGGTCCTGAAAGGTTGCTGGCTTCATATGT
Source organism: Thermotogae bacterium (assembly GCA_003643975.1). GTDB lineage: Bacteria > Thermotogota > Thermotogae > Petrotogales > Kosmotogaceae > Kosmotoga_B. The sequence continues at coordinate 6,219 of QNAR01000098.1, forward strand.
TAAAAGCCCGGAAGCGTTGAAGACCCCCGATGCGGCCGAAAGGCTGATCAGGAAATATGGGCTTGACCAGCCCATGCCAGTCATGTATGGCAAATGGCTGCTCAACGTCTTGAAAGGTGATCTCGGTTATTCACTGGTGGGGAAAGCACCTGTGGCTAAAGCGATTGCTGAGCGTTTTCCTTACACACTCGAGCTCGCTCTTTATGCTTTTATTCCCGTGGTTTTCGTAGCCATTTGGCTTGGGATTACTTCAGCGGTACACCAAAACAAATTTAGCGACCAGTTTATAAGGGTTTTTGCTTTGATAGGCTGGTCTCTCCCCGATTTCGTTTTCGGGTTGCTCCTTTTGTGGGGATTTTACGCTGTACTGGGATGGTTCCCGCCCGGAATGATCGACACAAAATACGAAATGGTCCTGAGAAGCCCTGAATGGCATACCATAACCCATATGCCCACTATTG
>QNAR01000099.1 GCA_003643975.1 Thermotogae bacterium
ATGTAAACAAGTGAGTGGTATGCCTGATATAAATATCCCTGTACTTCAACAAAAGCAACAGGGGGACGAGCGAACTCTCCATTTTTGAAACTCACTGAGTCACCAGAATCTTTCCAGCCTTGTGTTTGTAATCCGCGTTCAGAAACTGGCAAATACTCAACATAGCCATCGCCATCGGCATCTCCGTATTCGTAAATCCATCTTTCTGCTGCTTCGATATTTGAAAGCAATTTCTTGACTGTTTCAAAGTCATCTGTCGATTTTAAGTATTCACCTGCGAGGATAATGTAAAGAAGAGTAGCGTCAATAGTACCGTAGTAGCTTCCAAAGGGAATCTGGTTGTTGAGCGAAAGATAATTGAGTCTCGCTTCATGGATGATCTTTCCCGGGGTGCTATCTCTGAAGTCATCCACTTCGTTTGCTTGAAAAACCCCAAGAACCTTGAGAACCGTTTTCGCAATTTCAGGAAGATCATTTAACGTTTGTAGAGCAAATATCAAACTATCTCTGCCAAAAATTGTGGCGTACCAGGGAAGCCCGGCAGCGGGAAAATCACCATATCTGGTGGGTATCATAAGCATCTTCAAATCCCCGATAGATTCTTTAATTGTGGTAGGCAGGTTGTCAATGGACTTTCCAGAGAACTTTACCGGTCTATCTTCAAGCATTTTTTTGAGCAAGCTTTCACTTTTCAACACTTTATGAAAATGCAAATAACCACTTAATTCTATCGATTCTCCCGGCCCTAAAGCGTAATACCCGGAGGGAAGCACTTTCTCAATATTGTAAAAAGCTGTGGCATCTTCATGTTCAAGTCCTTTATCACTATGCATTTCAGAATCCGCTTTTTCTTCAGAGAGGCCAAAATAAGAATCGTTCTGCTCCCTGACTACGAAAATATCCTCATAACTGCACTTTAGCACATAATTCAAGTTTATATCTACACTTCCACCGGAATAATTGTTTAACCTGAGCTTTATCAGAAGTCGGTTTCCTGAAAGTGATATTGTCTCTTCAAGGAACACATCAAAATGACTTGAAAGAGGCGAAGAACGAAGCAAATATCTATTTATCAATCTGTCATACTTAAATTTCGTCTGAAGTTTCCTTGAGCGCTTGTCAATTTCAAGTAATAAAGCTGAACAAAATCTTGTATCCTCAAGATAAAGTCCTGCTGCTGGGTCTTTGCCAGAATCGATTATTCCTTCATTGCTGCAAATAAGCATAAGATTACCATTTTTTACTATCTTCATGGTTTACCTCCGATGATTCTCGAATTATCAGCTCTACATCAAGAACTTTTCTGGGAAATTCTTCACTTTCAAGGCAAGCTATGATGGAATCAGCTACTGTGTATCCAACCTTCTCAATGGGTTGCCTAACTGTAGTTAGGGTGGGACTTGTCATTGCCGCTTGTGGAATGTCATCAAAGCCTATTACAGGGACATCTTTCTCCATTTCTTTTAGTGCTTTGAGAGCTCCCATAGCCATGAGGTCGGAAGCGGCAAAAACCGCATCGAATTCTCCTTCAAAGCTTTTAGTCATTTTATAACCAGAATCCTCTGTGAAACTGCCATTGAGTATAAAAGAATCATCTACCTCAAGGCCATATTTAAGGTGGGCATCTAAATATCCCCTGGCGCGCCAGATGGAAACGCTCTGATTTGCAGGTCCGTTGAGAAAAAGGATTTTTCTGCATTTCTTTTTTAGAAGATACGAAACTGCTTTGAAAGCGCCTCCCATGTTGTCGGTATCGATAAATGGAATCTCTTCGCCATTTACCGCTCTTCCGACAACAACGAATTTTGCATCACGCGTTTTGAGAAACTCAACACGTTCATCTTTCTCTTTAAGATCCAGTATTATAAAGGCGTCAACGATCTTTCTGTCTAAAAAGGTTCTGTAAATTTCCACAGGATTTTCATCAGGTTCTTCTATGGTTAACAACAATTGATAGCCATCTCCCGAAAGCCTTTTGGTTGCTTCTCTGAGAAAAATGGAAAAATACGGAAAATTAAAAACATAATCTGTGGAATGGGGAATTATCGTGCCTATTAGCCCTGTTTTTTTGCTTCTTAAGCTCCTCGCTACATGGTTTGGCACATATTCAAGTTTTTCAATGACTTTCATAACCTTTTCTCTTGTTTTCTTTGAAACTGAGGGCGAGCCATTTAGCACTCGGGAAACCGTTGCCGTTGAAACGCCTGCTTTTTTTGCCACTGTTGAAATATTCAGCTTCACAAAATCACTTCCCACCGTAATGTAATCGATTACAATGTAATCGATTACATTATAGCAAATACTTGTAAAATAAAAAAAAGTAATGAATGGAGTTTACAAGCAAAGAGCAAAGAATAGATCCATTGAGAATTGATTAAATTCGAAATTCCATGTTTTTATATTTGCCGTATTGGGTTGTAATGGAATATAATTATACAAAATTTCAAAGAAAGGGGTTTTTTAAGTGAATAATAGTTGGTGGAAAAACGCTGTGATTTACCAAATTTATCCCAGAAGTTTCAAGGATAGTAATAATGATGGGATTGGTGATTTGAAGGGAATTGCCTCAAAACTCGACTATATAAAAGGGCTTGGTGTTGACGCCATCTGGTTATCTCCAATTTATAAATCACCTATGAAAGATTTTGGGTATGATGTATCTGATTATTGCGATATCGACCCGATTTTCGGTTCAATTGACGATTTTGATAAACTTCTTGAACAGGCACACAAAAAGGGGTTGAGAGTTATTCTTGATATGGTAATCAACCATACTTCTGATCGGCATCCATGGTTCAAAGAATCAAGATCTTCGCGGACTAATCCAAAAGCTGACTGGTATATCTGGGTTGATGGTGAGAAGGGAATCCCGCCAAATAACTGGCTCTCGTACTTCGGTGGAAGCGCTTGGGAGTGGGATGAGAACAGAAAGCAGTATTATTTGCATCTCTTTGCCAAAGAACAGCCAGACCTTAATTGGCGAAATCCTGAAGTAAAAAGGGAACTGTTCAATATAGTTAAGTTCTGGCTTGACAAAGGTGTTGATGGATTCAGGTTTGATGTGGTGAATCTCTTTTACAAAGATGCTAAATTGAGGAACAACCCGCCAAAAAAGAAAAAGACAGAGATTGACTTCGAAAACTATTACAATGTGTTCACCAGGGACAGGCCAGAAACATTGCTTGTCATTGAAGAACTTCAAGAGCTCATAGAGAGTTACAGAGATAGGGTTACAATCGGAGAAGTTGCGACAGATCTTGGCGTGATACAGTACTTTGAATATACAAAACCCGGTAGGTTGAACCTGGCGTTTAATTTTGAGTTTAAAGACGTGGAGAAATTCAGCGCTAAGAGTTTTAAAGAAGTGGTGGAATTCACAGAAAAAGTCTTTGAAGATGCCGCCTGGCCCAGTTATGTATTGGGAAACCACGATTCAGCAAGGTTCATATCAAAATTTTCAGATGGGAAACTGGAAGAGGAACGCGCTAAGTTGCTTGCCACAATGCTTTTAACACTGAGGGGAACTCCCTTTATTTATATGGGTGAAGAGATTGGCATGAGAGAAGGTGAAATCCCCTTTGAAAAGCTCCAAGATCCGCTTGGGTTGAACCTCTGGCCAAAGCACAAAGGGCGTGATGGTTGTAGAACTCCAATGCAATGGGATGAAAGTGATTATGCAGGATTTTCAACAGTTGAACCATGGCTTCCAGTAAATTCTGATAAAAACCACGTAAATGTGAAAAGACAGGAAAAAGACCCTGATTCTATGCTTAATTATTACAAAAAGCTGCTTAGCCTTAGAAGAAAATCCAATGCTTTGAAGCTGGGGGACTACATTTCCATAGAAACGGATAATCCAGAAGTATATGCTTATTTAAGAGTGTTTGAAGATGAGAGAAAGCTTGTAATTCTCAATTTCAATGCTGAAAGCGTGAAAGTGAAATTAAATCTTCCAAAAGAGGAAAAACACAATATTGTTTTTGGAACTCACAGAACAAAAGGGGTCATAAATAATCTGGTTGAGTTAGATCCTTTTGAAGTTCTTATCTCAGAGTAAAGAAAGCCCCTGAAAGGGGCTTTCCTATTAATCTAAATTGGTTTTTACCGATTTCGAAAGATTCCTCGGTTTATCGGGGTTCAGCCCTTCAGTGATGGCTTTTTTATACCCGAGGTAAAAGAGAGGGATTACCCTCAATGGAACCTCAAATCCTTTTTGATTCTCAAGATCAATATCACCACCGGGCCCGATTTCAAGAACGTAAGCTCCCATCATTTTCAGCTCTTTTGCCAGGTCTTTTTCTTGTTTTGTACCCATTGATTGAAAGACAACGATAGTTCTTGAAGAGAGGTTTGAAATCGGTCCGTGCCTATATTCCAATGGCTCATGGAATTCCGTTGGCTGTTGTGCCATCTCCTGAACTTTTAGGGCTCCTTCTTTCGCAACACCGTAGAGTTCTTCAAATCCAAGAAAAACAAAGTGATTATATTTGGCAAGGTCTATACCATCTATGACCTTAACACTTCTATTTAACACTGTTTCCGCATCTTCTGGTGTAATATTTCCACCAATCTCTTTAAGAAACAAATAAAGTATTGCGGAGAAAGAGCCAGTCATTACTATGCTCTCTTCGTTAGCATAATCCAGAGCTATTGACTCATCGCAAACCTTCAGAAGTTGAGATGAAGGCACACAAGAAATGCCCAGAGTTTCAAAGCCAGATTTTTTTAGTTCAGATGCTGCAAAAACCGTTTCCGAGGATTCTCCTGTTCGTGAAAGCAATATGGCCTTGTCCAAAAATGGAACATTCCCTCTAACAACAATCTGTCCGCCGCTGATTACCTCTGCTCTGTAATTATGTTTGGTGAGAATTCTCGATAGAATCAACCCGAGGTTATACGATGAACCACAACCAACGAAAAGGTACTTGCGGTCTCTGTATAATTCTACGAAAAGCTCTTCAGTTTTCTCAAACAATTCGGGAATTCTTAAAATCTCCTTGAGTGTGTACATTGCATCTCCTCCTTTAGAGCAGTAAATTAATTTAGCATTATTATGAAAACGATTTACAGGAAACTATGTAACCCGGTAATGGTAAATCTGTTTTCGAAGTATTCGGTGAATCCTTCACGGATAACCGATAGTACAGCCTGTATTACACAGCGCAGGACATCTTTTTGTGCTATTTAGTACTATTTATTGGATGTCCGTTAAGATCAGTCATATATTGATTTGCCCTTGCTGTCAATTGCAACAAGCAAAGGAAATTCCTTTACTTCCAATCTATAAATAGCTTCAGGACCGAGTTCTGGAAAGGCGATTATCTCTGCTTCCACAACTTTTTTTGAAAGAGCCGTTGCTGTGCCACTCGAGGTGATAAAGTACACAGCGGAGTATTTTTTACTGAGTTCTTTCACATATTCATTCCTTTTTCCCTTGCCGATTGTTGCCTTAACCCCTAACTTTAATAGCATTTCAAGAAACGGGTCCATCCTGATGGAAGTGGTAGGTCCTATGGCTCCAATTACAGATCCAGCAGCTTTTCTTGCCGGCCCAGCGTAAAAGACAATTTTTCCTTCCAAAGAAAAAGGAAGTTGGTCTTTGAATTCGAGAACTTCTCTTATCTTTTTTTGGGCAGCATCGCGCATTACTATAAGTTCTCCACAGTATTGGATCATTTCTCCGGCTTTAAGTTCAACTATCTTCAACTGTGAACCTTCCTTTCCTACACAGATAGCAATCAACTGAAAGGGCGACAGGTAAAGTAGCTATGTGTGTTGGATAGTACTCTACGCTGACAGAATATGCACTCATGCCATTACCCAGCCCCTGGTAACCGAGTTTCAAAGCATTTATTTCCTTCAGTAGTTCTTCTTCCAGAATCCTATAAGCTTCTATGTGGTTTCTCTCTTCAAAGTCTTTAGTCAAAGCAAGTTTTGAAAGCAAGAGCGCTTCTTCAGAGGTTCCACCTATACCAATTCCCACATGTAGTGGGGGGCAGGCATTTACGCCAAAGGTCTTCAGATGGCCAAGAATTTTTTCCTTTAGGTCCTCAACATTTGATGAGGGGCGCATCATGAACAACGCGCTTAAATTCTCACTTCCGCCCCCTTTTATCAAAAACCTTATCTCCAACTGTGCACCTTCGATCATGAAGAGATGGCAGATTACTGGTGTATTATCTCCTGTATTTTTCCTTCCAAAAAGAGGATCAGCAACTACGGAGCATCTGTATGGCTGGGAAGTGTAGATATCTCTGACTGCACGCTCAAATGTTTTGCAGAGAGGCTCCTCCAATCTCACTTCGTGGCCAAGAAAGACAAAGAACTCTACCATTCCTGTGTCCTGGCACAAAGGAAGACCTTCTCTTTGGGCGATTTTCATATTTTCCAAAATAATCTCTGCGAAGGGACCTTTATATTTTTCCGCTTCTTTTCGAACCGGTTCGTTGACAATTGTATTGGCCTTTACGAGTTCTTTTTTAACGAGCGTATAGATCTTCTCAGCTTTGATCATAGCATCACCATTATTCAAAGGTCTTTAAAAGCCATGTCTAAAAGGTTCTCATACTCCAGGTTCTTTTCATTGAGTTTGTTGTATTTCAATCGAATTTTCGTCAAGTCGCTTTCGAATTTTTCCAGGAGCTTCTTCATCTCCGTTTTAGAAGG
>QNAR01000100.1 GCA_003643975.1 Thermotogae bacterium
CAATTTACATTATCCTGCAATAGCAGAAGGGCCGGATTATTTCAGAGTGTTTATAACTTACAGCGCTCAATGCCATATATTAGAGACACGTTGGATGAGAAATGATAGCATAGCTCGTGGAAGTTTAATGAATTTCATAAGAAACCAGCGTGATAATGGTGCCTTTGTTGGCCATATATATGTAAATACGATTCAGAAAAACGGATTTTACCATGCTGACTGGGGACGTGTAGTTAAAGAACTTCATGCCACCCACCCGGATTTAGCTTTCTTGAAAAGCATTTATCAAGGTCTCGTCAAATATGTAGAATATTTCAAGGCTTATCGCGATCCAGAGAATTCCGGGCTTTATGATGTTTTAGACCAGTTTGAAACGGGGCAGGAGTTCATGAGTAGGTATTTAGCCGTTGATGAAATGGCAGATAGATATGATTGGATTAATAACATACGCTTAAAGGGAGTAGATGCTACTGTCTATATTTACAACCTGAAGAAGACCCTCGCTTGGATTGCTGACAAGCTTGGAGAAAAAGATGATAAAGAGAAATGGCTTGAAAGTGCTGATAAGACTAAACGAGCGGTGCTCCATTATATGTGGGATCCAGAAGATGAAATGTTCTACGATGTGAACCCCAAAGATTTTACCAGGACAAAGGTCAAAGCCGCTGTTTGTTTTTATCCATATTTGACAGACATTGTGGATGATTCACACATTCCGGGGCTCAAAAAGCATCTTCTTGACGAAAGGGAGTTCTGGACAACCTATCCGGTGGCTTCTACCAGCGTTGACGATCCATACTTTGACGCTTACGCACAGTGGAAAGGGAAAAGGCATAACTGTCCCTGGAATGGCAGGGTCTGGCCTATGACCAACAGTCATATTGCAGATGTTTTGGGAATTTCCGCAAGAAAATTCAACGATGCTTGCTTGAAAGAAAAAACTGTTGAATTCATAGAAAAATTCATTAAAATGATGTTCTATGATGGCGATGTCGACAGACCAAACTGCTATGAACATTACAACCCCTTCAATGGAAAGGCTTCAGTTTACAGGGGAGTTGACGATTACCAGCATTCGTGGGTGGTTGATCTGTATTTTAAATATATTATTGGGCTTATTCCAGATGATGATCGGCTTGTGATAGATCCTTTCCCCTTTGATTTGAACTACAATATTGAGAATCTGCGTATCAAAGGCAAAGAGATTTCCATTTCCTGGAATGGCAGCAAATACCTGGTTAGAATTGACGGAGAACTTTTCTATGAAGGAGCTGAAAGAATACCTTTAACCATTGAATTGTGATAAACCTATATTCCTAAAATCATCAAAAATGTGTTTACTTACGTGTTTCTGCGTAGCAGCACTATGTTGATCATACTTTATATTATTCAGGTATCACTACCTCATTACCTGAAGTCTTTATATCACTTTATTGCTGCGTTGTCAGCTGATTAAAACCAATCAGCAAGATTTTCTTTTGTATATTTTTTTCGTTTAATTTTCCAAATGAACAAAATTTCAGCGTTGAAGCGTTGACATCCAGATAAAATATGCTAAAATATAGGCAAACCTATATTTTAGAGGTGATACTATGGTGATCACTCCTGCTTTGGAAAATTACATTCGTGTTCTTTATGATTTGCAGGCATCTGAAAAAATGCCAAGAGTGAAGCATATAGCCAAAATACTCAATGTTAAAGTACCCACTGTGGTCGAGAGCATAAAGAAATTGGAGAACATAGGGGTTTTGGAGCACGAAAAATATGGCTATATTCGACTAACGCCAAAAGGAATTGCTTTGGCAGAAAAAATACACAAAAATAACAGAATAGTCTATGAATTTGCAACCAGGCTTTTAGAACTTCCATCAAATGAAGCACAAGATTTGGCATGCAAGCTAGAACACATAAACAACCCACGCCTTTTTGCTGCTTTTTCTGTTATGATGAGTTTTTTTAAGGAAGATCAGGAATTGAAAGAGCGTTTCCTATCTCATCTAAAGAATAATGAGGAGGTGTTTGCTTTGACTTTGGCTTCAATTGAACCCGGAAAAACAGTGAAAATAAAAAAGCTAAAGGGTTCCAGAACATTTCAAAGACGTTTAATGAGCATGGGTGTTATGCCAGGAGTAGAAGTCCACATAGAAAGAATTGCACCTCTTGGCGATCCGATTGAAGTAAAAGTAAAGGGATACAGGTTGAGCCTTAGAAGAGAAGAAGCAAAAGACATTTTAGTAGAGGAGTGACTATACATGCCATTGAGTTTTGCCAACCCTGGAATCTATAAAGTCAAGTCAATAAATGGAGGCAGAACGGTGTCAAAGCGTCTCACAGATATGGGTTTGAGAATAGGGAGCGTTTTACAGGTTGTTTCATCGGATTCTTTTGGCCCTATAATCGTTCAAATAAACAGCACAAGGCTCGCACTGGGCAAAGGGATAGCGCGCAAAATCATCGTTGAGGGGGCAGGTTGAAATGAGAGAAATAAAAGTTGCTTTAGCAGGCAACCCCAATGTTGGTAAAACGGCTATTTTCAACTGTCTTACAGGTATGAAGCAGCATGTGGGAAATTGGCCAGGGGTAACTGTCGAGAAGAAAGAAGGTTCATATGTCTACAACGGTTTTACTTTCTCAGTCACTGATTTGCCAGGGATTTACTCACTTTCAACGGTTTCCATGGATGAGAGAATAGCAAGAAGATTTTTAGCAGAGGAAAAGCCTGATGTTGTTGTTGCGATTATCGATGGCATGAACTTAGAAAGAAATCTTTACCTTGTCTCTGAACTCTTAGACCTCGGTGTAAATCTCGTTTTGACGGTTAATTTTATGGACGAAGTCGAAAAAAACAACATGAAGATAGATATTCAAAAGCTCTCTAAAAGTCTTGATGTTCCAGTTGTAGGTACTGTTGCTATCAAAGGACATGGAGTTCAAAAATTGAAGGATGAAGTGCTGAATATTGCTCAAGCAAAGACGATTCCGATGATCAAATACAGCGATGAATTAGAAAGGTATATACAACGGGTCGAGGGAATATTGAAACTCTTCAACGTAAAATCAAACACCAATTCACGATTTCTGGCTTTGAAACTCATCGAAGAAGATCCTGAGATTTTCGAGCAGATAAAATCCAAAGTAAGCGATGCCAAACGCTTTTCGCAATTGTTAAATGAGGTACTTTCAGATATTGAACAAAAGCACGAAGACTCTTCAATTTTTGTTGGCGATGAAAAATTCAAATTCATTAAGAAGATTCTTAGAAATACTGTAGAAGGCAGCGGCAAAAAGTCTGAAACTTTTACAAATACGATGGACAAGATTTTTACCCATCGCATCTGGGGCCTTCCCATTTTATTTGGAATAATGTACGCTGTCTTCCAGCTCACTTTCGCATTTGGAGGCATTTTCGCCGACTGGCTGGATTCCGGAATGGGGCTTTTAAGTGACTGGATACAAAACACTGTCCCAAACGCCACTTTAGCGTCTTTTCTAGCAGATGGGGTAATTGGTGGAGTGGGTTCAGTATTGGTGTTTGTTCCTAATATTTTTATCCTCTTCCTGTTAATAGCGATATTGGAAAACATTGGCTACATGGCTAGAGCTGCCTTTGTCATGGATAAAGTGATGAATTCGATAGGTCTTTCCGGGAAATCGTTTATTCCCATGATTTTGGGTTTTGGCTGTAATGTACCGGCAATTATGTCAACAAGAACGATAGAAAAAGAAGATGACAGAATTATCACGGCTATCCTAAACCCACTGATTCCATGTTCAGCAAGAATCCCTATTTTCCTCGCATTTGCAGGAACATTTTTCCCTTCACACCAGGGATTAATCGTCTTTTCCATGTACATTATAGCGATTACCTTAATGGTTGTTTTGGCCAAGGTGTTGAAATCAACCATATTCAAAGGGGAACCGGCTCCTTTTGTTATGGAGTTGCCTCCTTATAGGGTACCAGGTTTTTTGCAGGTTAATACCGAGGCATGGAAACGAACATCGCTTTTTGTGAAGAAAGCTGGAACGTTTATATTTGCTGCTGTTATTATAATTTGGTTGCTCGCTTCATTGCCAGCAGGTGTAGACTATGCTTCAAAGGATAGCTACATCGGGCTGATGGGAAGAGCTATCGCTCCAATATTTGAATTTAACGGATTTGGGAATTGGCAAAGTTCCGTAGCTTTAATGTTTGGGTTTCTTGCTAAAGAGGTTGTTGTAGGAACCCTTGGGGCTCTTGCTGGAGGTGCTGAGAATTTGGGAAATTTGCTTTCAACCCTTTTTACGCCATTATCGGCATATTCGTTTATGCTTTTCAGTCTTTTATATGTCCCATGTGTAGCCTCTCTAGGAGTTCTTGTAAGAGAAGTTGGAATGAAATGGACAATTTTCTCCGTGATATTACTGGTTTCATTGGCATATTTTGTTTCTATGGCATTCTATCTTGTTGGATCGATTTTTGTCTGAAAACAAGGCAAGCTAAAAACTTTGTATGCAAATTACTAACCCCCGCTGTTTGCGGGGGTTAGTAATTTAGCGTCATTTCACTTGAATTGTGTAGGTCAGGCTTTCGATTGCCGAGTTTTCACCCTCCCAGCCTCGATATTTTTTCAGCGTGAGCGCAACTTTTCCGGGCTTAACAGCCTTGATAAACCAGCTCACTTTTGAAGGGGCTCCAACAACTCCCGGTGGGGCTTGGGTTGTTACAGTTTTTGATGAGATTTCTACAATACCTTCTTCGGAAAGCTTCAAGTGCCATGTGAATCCGGTTGAGGCATTTTCTTCAAGGGAAAGTATCACTGTTTCGCCAACATTCAATATATTTGTACCCTTTTTGAGCTCTTTGATTTTTGCCCTCTCCTCTCCACTTTCAACCCTGATGCCAATGAAGTGCTCTTCAATGCTATTTTCATCAGTGCTTTTTTTCAATTGAAAAGCAAGCAAACAAATGCCGGGGTTTATCGTTTTGAATTTCCAGACCTTTATGGAAGGTTCACCGGGTATTTTTCCCGATTTCACAATCAGTTCCTCACTGAGGGAAAGAACCTCAGGATTGGAATTGAAAAGGTGCCAGAAATACCCTGTCGAGGGGTTCTCATCAAGACTTACCGATATCTCATCCCCTAAGTACACAACATCACTGCAATCTTCCAAAATCCTTTCGCCGGGAACCTCTTCATTTTTTTCTACTATAATATTGAAAACTCTTAGGTCTACAGCCTTTTCTTTTCCTTCCCATGGTCTGTAAAGCCAGAAGATTAGAGTGGCTTTGCCTGTTTTCACAGGCTTAAATACCCATTTTACATTTACCGAAGCTCCTACCACTGTTGATTCTGAAGAAGGCTCTATTATTTTATCCTGAAATACGATATTATCAGAGCCAAAGATTTCAAACTGCCATGAATAACCCGTCGAAGGATTCTCCATGAGTTCAACCACCGCGGTGTCTACAAGCCCTATAATGTTTGAAGTTTCCTTTGTTGTATATACCGAAGAAAAGGCAAAGGTGGTACAAATTACCATCACAAACAGGAATAAATATGCTTTTTTCATATATCCACCCCCATTTTGTGACTTATAAGGCAACTATGTAGTTCATTTTAGTATCTTTGTTTAAAATTTCACAAGTTCAAAAACGGATGTGATATTATGAAATATATATGCGGATAATACGAAAGGGGGAGAAAAATGAATAAGGGACAAACCAGTATGACGATAGTATTTGGTCTGATACTCATAGTCATGGGCGTAGTATTTATCTTTTTCCCGCAGTTCGGCTCGAATTTCTGGCTTCTTTTTATCTGGCTACCGGGGATAATAATGGAAGAAAGAGGTTTGCACAATCGTATTTCAGGACTATTAGTCCCTGCTGGTGTAATATTGACAACTGCCGCCATTTTAACTATCGAGGTACTCTTCCCGGGTTTTACAACAGCAGGCGGTTGGGCACTTTACATTTTTGCTCCAGCTTTTGGGTTGCTCCAGCTATATCTTGCTGAGGGCAGAAAAAATAACGGACTCCTCTTTCCCATTGGAATTTTGAGCATTTTGTCAGCCGCTTTTCTCATATCGAATTTCACAAATCTGGGTACAGGAATGGTTTTTGGCATAGTATTAATTGCTTTTGGAGCTTTTATGCTCATAAAGAGAAAATAGTTTCTAATGCACGGATACATTCTTATATTCTCAGGTGTAAACTTTATTTAGAAACCCCTAATAACTAGAAGGTCTTTTTGATGTTTGAATTTTTGAAGTTGTATGCCAAATTGTCTGTTAAGCCTTCAAAGGATATTGGCTTAACGAGCTACGTTTTTCCTTCCGAAACAATCGGTTTATATTTGCATGTGCCGTTTTGCAGACATTTTTGCGATTTTTGCCCTTATCACAAGTTAAAATACGATGCTGTCCTTGCAAGAGAGTACGTAGATCTTGTCAGGAGAGAGTATTTGTTACATGGAAGGAAGCAGTTTAACTCACTGTACATAGGCGGAGGCACTCCTTCAGGAGACCTGGAAGTCCTTAAAGATCTGCTGAGCTTTCTGCATGAAAATGTCTCAGGCGAAATCGCTCTCGAAGTTCACCCGCTTGATGCTTCTGTTGAAAAACTAAG
>QNAR01000101.1 GCA_003643975.1 Thermotogae bacterium
CAGCACGACGTAAATAAAACAAAATTGAAAAAGGCCCTTGATAGGGAAGTTGAATCAGCGGTGAATTTTGCCGGGGTTAACTTAAATACCGCTTCAAAGCATCTTTTAAAATATATTTCCGGATTGAATGAAAAAAGCGCGGAGAATATTGTGAAATACCGTGAAGAAAAGGGGCTTTTCAAAAAGCGCGAGGAATTGTTGAAAGTTAGGGGAATTGGTTCCAAAGCATTTGAACAGGCAGCTGGTTTTTGCAGAATACTCGGCGGTGACAATCCGCTTGACAGTACCACGATACATCCGGAATCTTACCAGATTGCGATCGCTGTACTCGAAAACATTGGCATGAACCCAACCGATCTTGTTAAGTGCAAAGAAGAGCTCAGAGACCGACTTAGGAACTTTAACATCCAAGACTTTTGTGAAGAGACGGATTACAACCTCATAACTGTAAGAGATGTTGTAGAAGCCTTGAAAAAACCGGGATTGGATCCAAGAGACGAACTTCCGAAACCTTTGCTCAGGGATGATGTGCTCACTATGGAGCAACTTCAACCAGGCATGACCTTGGAAGGAACTGTGAGAAATGTAGTTGATTTTGGCGCTTTTGTAGATATTGGCGTTAAGCAGGATGGATTAATTCACCGTTCAAAAATGGGTCGCAAAATAAGAGATCCTCTTGAAATTCTCTCCGTAGGGCAAATTGTCAAAGTGAAAGTGTTATCAGTTGATTTGGAGCGTTCGCGAATAGCGCTTGAGCTCGTTAGCAATGAAAATTAGATTCTCTTTTCAGCGTTAACCGGTTTTGCGACAGCCTGTTTCTTGCTCCTTTGCTTAGAGCTCTTTTTGGCAGAAAGGCGGGCTTTTATCATCTCATTCAAACGAAGGAGCATGGGTACTGTAAACAATGTCATCACCACGCCGGTAGCAACACCGAATACTAGAAGCAAAGCCAGATCAGAATAAATCTTCATTGATGTAAAGAAAAGAGCACTAAACCCAGCTGCAAGGGAAAGCCCACTGGCCACAATAACAGGTCCGATATCATCCATGGCTTTCTGTATCGCCGTAGTTTCGTCCTTCTCTCTTTTAATGGTGCGATATCTCAACATTAAGTGAATTGAGTAATCGATTATCAGTCCCATGAGCACTCCGGAAACGATAGAAGTTCCCACATCCAAATTTAACCCAAAAATCGCCATATAAGCGAAGTTCATAATGGTAGTTCCCACAATTGGGACTATGGCTATCAGGGTATATCGTAGGTTTCGAAAGACGATAAGCAACAAAATGAATATAGCACCAGAGGCCATCAATATAGTCATAATCTGGTTTTTAGAGGTATTCATATTCAAAGCTGCGAAATTCAACAAAGGCGAATTCACTGTATAAGTGTATTGAGGATACTTATTCATAACATCCTCAATAGACGTCTTCAGAGTTATGGCTCCCACAGCGTCAGTTATAGGTGTTTTTACCATTATTCGCAGATTTTTACCTTCCACAAATTCGTTCAGAAATTCCTGACCCCGTTCAGTGCGAGAGAAAATCATCGTGATGGGGAGAGGAATATTGAAATTGTCAACAATGTCCATTATTGAGCTGGTACCCCGTACATTTTTAATTGAATGAAGATCATCGAGTATGTTTTCAATAATGGCCGCATCTTTAGCAGTGAAATTACCATCTTTTTGGAGTTCTATATAAAAGGGAACAACCCAGCCAAAATATTTTTTGCTAACTTCAGCCGAGTGAACCAGATCGGAGCTTTTTTTGAAAAAGCCAAATTGGTCGGAATTCACCTCGAGATTTTTTATGAAAAATGGCGAAATTACAAGCAAAAATAACATGGCAATTGAAATACCAATTCCTGTTTTGCTCCCCAGCTTGAATTTTACGGTCATCCTTTTGTGGTGAGTTTTGAGATCGATAAGGGAAATGATAGCCGGAATTACAACCAACGAGAAGGCGAAACTAAATCCAACTCCCAATGAAACAAGTAATCCCAATTCTTTCATAGCTTTCATTGAACTAAAGAGGAAAGTCAAAAAACCAACGGCAGTTGTAAGTGCCGACAAGAAAAGCGAAGGGGCCTCATCTTTAATTGCATGCATAAGTGCTCCACTATGGCCCTGTTTGGACCTGAAGAGAAGATACCTGTCAATCACGTGAAGCCCGTACGAAGAACTCACCACGATAACGAAAAGTCCTGCTGTTGATGTGAGTATATCGAGTTTTACTCCGATAATTGCCGCAATGCCGTATGTAAACCCGGCTGCAAGTGCTGCAAACAACGGGGGAAGCATTGCAGAACGGACATCCCCAAGCCTGAAAAAATAAATCAGCCACATCAGGAAAAAAAGTGCGGGTGGAAAGATAAAAATGAGTTGCTTCACGGATTTTTGGATGCCGTAATCCACTACCGGAGTCCCTGTTACGTTGTAATCGAAATTTTTTGGAAGATCTTTGAGAACACTGAACACTGATTCAAGGTTAACGTTTTTAACGTTGAGAATAACGAAGGCAACTTCTCCATTGGAATCAATGAGGTTATCAACATAAAGTGGGTTGTTCAAAATTTCTGAGGCATTTTCTGCTGGAATACCATCGTTGAAATATGGCTTCCCTTCAAGGTTGAATCCCTTTAGTTTTACATCGGCAGCGTCAAAAATGGAATTAACTTTCAATACCCCATCTATCGCTTTCAATGACTGCACCATTCTATAAAGTGCCATGGAATTATCTACTTTAAAAATGCCGGGAGTTTTCACAATAATCAGAAGCTTGTCAGGAAGGTTTTCTGTTGAATTGCCTTCTCTAAAAGTGAGCTCTTCAGTAGATCCATAATTCAGTTTTGGTAAAAAAGAGAATATGATAATAGAAGAAAGCGCAAAGATAATGATGATCATGAGTGAGGTTCTTTTTTGCACCGGGTTACCTTCTTTCATTAATTTAATAATTTAATCATTTAAATTATAAACCATTATCTCACCAGCGCCATTGAAAAAGTTTGGACTGTAAGTTAAATGTGTGTAATGAAATTCAGAATAATAAGGAAAGATTCAGGAAGGGATAATTTACTCAAAAGCCATTCTTCTCCATAGAAGGATGCTAAAACGCTTACACCAGTTGTTGTGTCGCGTTTTACTTTTCAAATGTGTTTGTGTCGACGAAAAACCAGTTACCACCTATGTGTTGGCACTTGAAATAAATATCACGATGGTAATGTAAAATTGTAGCAGAGAACCGACAAGCTCAATATTTTTCAATCGTAGCTGTCTGGAGGTGAAAAGATGAATTTGGATGCTTTATTTAAAGTTACATATGGTTTGTATGTAATTACGTCAACCTTGAACGGAAAGAAAAATGGGCAAATAGCCAATGTGGTATTTCAAGTTTTGGCAGAACCACCCACAATAGCAGTTTGCATAAATAAGCAGAATCTCACCTACGATTTTATTCGGGAAAGCAAGGTGTTTGGAGTGTCTGTCTTATCTAAGGACACTCCATTAAAGCTCATAGGGCTTTTCGGATTTAAATCCGGGAGAGATATAGATAAATTCGAAAATATAAATCACAAGATAGGAATAACTGGTGCCCCTTTGCTTGAAGATTACTGTGTAGCTAATTTAGAGGCAGAAGTTGTAAATTCCATGGATGTCGGTACACATGTTGTTTTCATGGGAAAGCTTGTTAACGGGGAAATAATTTCTAAAAAAGAACCTATGACATATGCCTATTACCATGAAATTAAAGGAGGAAAGTCTCCCAAAACCGCTCCTACATATGTTGAAGAGAAAAAAGCTGAAGCTCACGGTGGCAAAAAATATCGTTGCACGGTGTGTGGTTATATTTACGATCCGGGGAACGGCGATCCAGAATCAGGAACTGCACCAGGAACATCTTTCGCTGAGCTGTCAGAAAATTGGGTGTGCCCAGTATGTGGTGTTGAAAAGAATAAGTTTGAAGAGCTATTATGAGGAAAGATGCAAAGCATTTAGCCTTCTCTCCAGAAGTTATCTGTATGAATGAAAGCGGTTGGACAATCGTATCCAAGCGCTTTCTTGGCTTCAATGCTTTTCAATCCGATGATTTTTCTCATTTCAGTGCTATTGAAGTTTGTTATACCCTTTCCGATTCTGTTGCCCTTTTCAGTCAGAACATCGACAATGTCTCCTGTATGAAAATCTCCTTCAATTTTAATAACCCCGACAGGCAAAAGACTTTTTGATTTTTTTAGAGCTAACTCAGCACCTCTGTTTATTACAACCACTCCCGAAGGGGAGGAAAGAAATCCTATCCAGGCTTTTTTGGAGCTGATTGCATTACGTGCTTTGAAACGAGTGCCGATACTTTCTCCCTTTATGAATTTTTCTAGATTTTCAAGCGTTTTTCCATTGGATATGCAGCTTTCCACCCCGGCTGCTGAAGCTGCCCGCGCAGCCCTTATCTTCGTTTGGATACCTCCAGTCCCCCATCCATTACCTGGAAGCTTTTTTAAGCGTGTGTGAAAATTATATTCGCCGATTCTGTTTCCAGCCTCGTCTATTATCCCATCCACCGTGGACAGCAGGAACAGATAATCGCTTTTCCAGCCTATGGCAAACATAGCTGCAAGTACGTCGTTGTCTCCAAAGCTGATTTCTTCGGTGGATACAGTGTCGTTTTCATTCACTATTGGGAGAAAACCCATTTCAAGAAGACCGATCAAGGTGTTTCTAAGATTCAGAAATCTTTTCCTGTTGCTGAAATCATCTCTGTTCATAAGAAGCTGTGCCACCTTTATCCCATAAAAATCAAAGACACCTTCGTAAAGCTTCATGAGTTGAACCTGCCCGATGGCACACAATGCTTGCTTTATATATAAGTCTTGATCGACATCTTTATGGAAAGCCACCCCGTAACCAGCTGCTTTTGCTCCAGAAGTTACCAGCACAACCTGATTATCTTCTTGCCAAAATCTGGCAAGAGTTCTGGCTAGCTCTACCATGTATTCCTTGTCTATTGCTCCGTCATCTTTTACTAGTAAATTGCTTCCTACTTTCACGACGATCTTTTTCAAAGTCAATCCCTCACTCTGTAATTGCCCAATACGATATATTTATATGTGGTGAGTTCTTTCAGCCCAACAGGGCCTCTTGCATGCAATTTCTGTGTGCTTATCCCGATTTCACCGCCAAATCCAAATTGTTCGCCATCCGTGAATCTCGTAGAAGCATTCACGTAAACTGCCGCGGCATCTATGGAAGTGGTAAAGTTTCTCGCATTACTGTAATTCTCAGTAAGTATTGCTTCTGAGTGTCCTGTCGAATATTTTTGAATGTGTTCCATGGCTTCATCAATAGTTTCAACTATTTTTATTGCGAGAATGAGATCAAGATATTCAGTTGACCAGTCTTCTTCAGAAGCGGCTTTGGCTTCTATAATCTTTCTGGTTGTTTCACATCCCCTGAGTTCAACTCCCTTTGAGCTAAGTCGCTTTGCCATAGCAGGAAGGAATTTTTTGGCTATGTTTTTATGCACAAGAATGGTTTCAACAGCGTTACAGGTACCGGGACGCTGGGTTTTCGCGTTATCGATTATTTCAATGGACTTTTCTATATCAGCGCTCTCGTCAACGAAAATATGGCAGTTGCCAACACCCGTTTCAAGAACAGGCACAGATGAATTTTCTACAACGAATTTGATCAATCCAGCCCCTCCTCTGGGAATAATCAAAGATAGATAACTGTCAAGGTTCAGCATTTCTTGGACATTTTTTCTGTCTGTATCTTCAATGATCTCCACAGAGGTTTCTGGAAGGCTGGAATTGCTAAGACCGTCTTTAATCGCTTTAGTGATAGCCAGGTTTGACCTGATTGCATCACTTCCACCTCTTAGCAAGACAGAATTGCCTGCCTTCAATGCCAAAATGGTGGCATCGAGCGTTACATTAGGTCTTGACTCATATATCATACCAATTGCCCCTAGTGGTACCCTTACTTGTGCAATTCTCAGTTCTTTCTCAACCCAGGAGTTGATAACCTCTCCTACAGGATCCTTAAGTTTTGAAACTTCATTGCAGGCGTTGATCATGCTGTCAATTCTTTTATCAGTGAGTTTTAATCTATCTACAAGGGATTCCCTAACTCCCTTTTCTATTGCGTTTTTGACATCTTCAGCATTTGTTTTGAGTATTTCAAGCCTGCTTTTATTAAGAGCATTGGCTATGGAAATTAAAGCTTCATTTTTTTCGGAAGTAGTTGCAAGCGACAACTTTCTCGTCGCAGCTTTGACCTTTGAAGCTTTGCTGGTTACTTCAGTCATGCTATCCCCTCCAAAAGCTCAGTTCTCTATATCTTGACAATATATTTCACCGATTATAACACTATTTCGAGTTACGAGTGCATCAAGAACCGAGTTATGAGTTGCGAGTTACGAGAGGAAACATCAAATCCTGTCTTATAGTCAACTGCGTAGCAGTTCAAGGCAA
>QNAR01000102.1 GCA_003643975.1 Thermotogae bacterium
CCCTTCCTTGGTAATCTGTGAATTCATTTGCACTATGTCAAGCAAATGACTGAATACGTGTTGTTTATGTGAAATAAGATACTCGTAATACCCTGCAATTCTTAATCTTATCCATTCTAACTCCGATTATTACAGAAAATGTCGTCCTGCTTAGTTAAACAGCTCCCTTGTCTGTGTTTCATGCTCAAGAAAGCGGTAAATCACAAAAGCTATGAGCGCATTTAGACCATAGAAAAATGTACTAATGAGAAACAACCTGGAATAGCCTGCCACCGAGACCCCAACAATTTGCCCGAAAAACATGGCCGCAACGGCTCTTAACGAATTATTTAGAAGCCCATTTACACCTGATATAGTGGAAAGTTTCTCCTGGGGCAGTCGAGAGAAAACCACTGAATTTAATATGGGAACTGTTATATTCATGAAGACAAATCTAAATGCATAAAGCACTGTGAAGGTAAAGGGTTCTCTTATATAAGCAAGCGAAAAGATCAATGGTACAACTAATAATTGCATGACAAAGGCGAATTTTAGGGGCCCAAATTTTCTGCCTAACTTATGGGAGAAAACCGAACCTACTGCTGTACCAAGCTGAGCAATGGAAAGAGCAATGCCTATCATAGTTGCTGAAAGCCCAAAAAGATCTCTGAAAATGAGGTTTCCAAAATGGATGAATAATCCGGCACCAAAACCCACTGTGGCATTTGTTCCAAAATAAAGGAAGAGAATTTTCCATTGAGATTTTTTAATCCCCTTGAAATTGAATATGTCTTTCATAGAGCTCTTAGAATCTCTGAAGCTGATGTAAAACACGGGAATCAGGGAAAATAGGTATAAAGCCATTGAAATTACAAGCGTTCCTTTTAACCCAATTAAGTCACCAAACAGCCCGCCGAGAAAATTCCCAAAAACCCCTGTACCCATTGAAATACCAAAATTCATACCGAAAATTCTTGCTCTGTTGCCCGGAACTGTTGCCATGGTTAGGGCAGCTGTGATAACGGTAAACCCTATTGAAAAGAACCCGCCCCTTAAAAAGGAAAGGATAAGCATTGTACTCTCAGGAAGCTGGAGGGTCATAAGAATACTTGTTATAGGGACAAAGATAGAAGCCAGTATAATCACCAGCTTCTTTCCTATTCTATCTGCAAGTATTCCGATAATAAGACCAAGTAGCGCTGAGCCCCATAAAGAAGCAGAGGTAATTGATCCAATGAAGTTATTGGAGAATCCCTGTTCTCTGAGAAAGAGGTTGAACACTACCCGGAACATTGAACCTCCAACACCTGTTATGGCTGTATATAAGACAAGTAAATATGCAGAACCCATGAGATCACCCTTGATAGTTAGATATGCTAACTATATTTTAGCATCAAAAAACCGGGGATGTATCCCCGGTCTGTGAAATTTTTCGGTTAGTAGCGTTTAGGTTTTAAGATTTCTTCAAGGCGATTGAAGTGCTTTTTTACAGTGAGGCCAAGTTCCGAAACCACGCATTTATACAATATATCCAGCACCAGAAGCTCCCCTATTCTGCTCAAGGTAAATTCGCTCTTCGAGGGTTCCTTTGTGGCAGTATAAAGCACGATATCCGCTGTCTCCACTATGGGCGAATTCATCCCCGACGTGATGACAATTGTGGAAGCACCGGCTTCTTTCGCAATCTGAAGAGACTTTATCGTGTCTCTTATGGTACCTGTATGTGATATTCCCACTACAAGGTCTTTTTCACCCAGTCCGGAAGCTACCATAACTTGTGTATGGGGATCTATATAACACTCTGTAGGTATGCCAAGCAGGGCAAAATTCAAGCTGGCACTCTCTGCGACTACTGCTGAACGGCCTACTCCAAAGAAGAGCACCCTTCTGGCATTTGTGATCATTTTTACAGTCTTCTTGAGTTCATCAAGATCGAGTACCTGGAGCGTTTCTTCGGCTATGTGAATATTATCCTGAAGCACTCCCCTCACGAAACCTTCAAAATCATTTGAAACCTTCTCGTAAATGCTCTCTTGCGGAACGCTCAGCTCACGTGCAAGGGTGATTTTGAAACTCTGATACCCGCTAAATCCTAGCTTTTTTACAAGGCGGTATACAGTCGCCTCACTGGAGCCAGAAAAATGTGCCAGCTCTGTGATGGTGTAATGAATTACGTCATCAGCACGTGTAATAATGTAGTTGGCAACTTTTTTTTCAGAGGTACCAAGGGAATCGTAAAGACCTTTAAGCCTTGGGATTATCAATACTCACCACTCCTTTATTAGCTCACCTTTCCTGCTGAGAAACAGCTCCATCATGTCTTTAATCTTTTCTTCGGCTTCGTTGGTGGAGAGATTCAGGGTCTTTTCAACGAAATCTGCAACCCTTCCAAAATATGCGGGTATCAATATAGAGATTGTGGATTCGCGGAGTTTTTCATTTCTAAAGAGGCCCGCCAGTTTGTATATGAGGGTTACCCAATTATCCTCGTTTAACTTACCGTTTTCCATTATGTTCTCGTATAAACCAAAAACCTCATCAGGCAATATTTTCTTCGCAAGGTCAAGGTTTTCTCTAATGCCTAATTTTGTCTTGGCTATAAGGTTTTCAAGATCTACTTCAAGAGGTTCAGGTACGACTTCAGGAATATCGCCATAAATTTCAGATTTCTCAATACTTGAAATTTTCATCCAATTTTCGCTATATTCTTCAATCAACGTAAAAAGTGTTCCGACAACCTGACTGAACATAGGGCCAAGATGCTTTCCGGGATCTTTCACATCATGAATTTTAGCACCAAGAGCTGCTTGCATTGGCCTAAATTTTGATTCGTTTATAGCGGTAGTTGTCATCCATATGTCAATACCAAACTTCGCTACATCGCTTTCCCAGATTTTTGGGGGTTTACTCATATATATATCGACCATTTCCAGCCCAACACCAAAGTCGCCACCAATAGGTTGACGGATTTCAAGACCATATAGTGCTGAGGTCAACGGATAGCATATGTTATTTGTTATTGTACCATCGTACTTGTGCCTGACATAATACGGGGTGACATAAGAGGTTTTTCCCTCAATTATCGGCTTTCCAAGTCTTTCAAGCCACCAGGGCTGAACACTTCTAAGGTCAGAATCGAGAAATATTGTCACTGGAGCTCTTAAAACCGCGGAGATTTCCATTACAGATCTCATGGCACTTCCTTTGCCGGGTATTCCTATATACTGAAAGGCTATTTTGGGTACGTTGCCAGTATCGGTAGCCATAAATGCTTCTATCGTCTTATCAGTTGAACCGCCATCTGAATTCACGATTAGACCTTTTCCATCAAAGAATTCTTCTATGCCTTTTGCAGCAATCTTAGCCACATGTCCAATTGTCTCGGCATTGTTATAACTAGGAATCCCTACAATAACTGAAATATCTCTGAAAGCACTTAATTTACTCTGAATTTCTTCGGGTACAGCGAACATATAATCTCCTCCTTGAATGTATCTGAAATTGTGATTTTCCAGTCTCGCTAATGGCTATTCTTTAACACCACCAACGGTAAGCCCTCCTGTGAGATATTTTTCCATCATTGTAAACATAATCACAACTGGAAGTGCTGTCACAACAGACGCTGCCATCATTTTACCCCATATAGCATGTGCTGAGTTGAATAGTTCATTAAGCCCAATTGGCAGGGTATAGTACTCCGGATAGGGCCGGACGAATATCGATGCAAAGAGGAATTCATTCCACCCTATCATGAAGGCGTATATATAGACTGTGATAATAGCCGGAAGTGACAAAGGCACAACAACTTTAAATATCGTCTGAAGCCTGCTGCAGCCATCGATAATTGCAGCTTCTTCAATTGAATACGGTATCGTTCTGAAATAATTTCCAAGCATGTACAGGGAAACGGGTAACGTTTGCACAACGTAGATTATTACTAGTGCAATATAGGACCTTGCACCAGAGCCAAAAAGTCCCAGTTTGACAAAAATTTGGTAAAGGGGTACGGCAAGTATTGTACCTCCAAATAGATACACCACAAGAACACTTCTCTGTATCATTCCTCTTCCTTTGTATTCAAGCCTGCTGAAAGAATACGCACCAAAAATGGCGATGATAAGGCTTATAAATGCTGAAATACCTGCAAGGAACAAGCTGTTCTTAAAAAACCTGATAAAAGGGAATGTCTCTTTCTTTCTCTGGGCTCCGATTTCTGCAAGGAATGCCTCTTGCTGTTCGGGAGGCAAATCTTTAATCAGTTCCATCATTTGTTGTTCCTCTTGAGACATTTCCTCCCTGATGGATTTTACCAGACCGAGCAATTCACCATATTGCCTAAGTGTAGGCCGCTCAGGAATGAGACCAGGTTCAAAAGCATCTGTATCGTAGCGAAAAGAAATAGACAGCATCCAGACAAAAGGATAAGCAACAAAAATAACCAAAAGGAGTACAAGTATATAAAAGCCAGTTTTTTTGGCGATGTTTTTCCTTCTCACCATTTCAACACCTTCTTCACATAGAACCCTATAAGTGCCATCATGCCAACAAAAAGAATCGTAGCAATAGCTGCGGCGACTCCTTGTTCAGGCACACCAAGAAATGCCTTTTCGTATATGTATATGGGTAAGGTTCCGGCAAATTTCGACATTAAATACACTTCATCGAACTTATAAAAATTCCAGATGCCTCTAAGCAATGCGACAGAGCCGATAACAAAATAAAGCTCTGGCAAGGTAATGTTTTTGAATTTCTGCCATGCATTAGCGCCGTCAATTTCTGCTGCCTCATAGAGTGTTTTTGAAATCGACTGAAGTCTCGAAAGAATCATCAAATAAACAAAGGGGAAGTTCCTCCAAACGTTGAATATTGTAACAACCCAGAAGGCATTGTTAGGGTCGTTTATCAAATCAACGCCGGAATCTATTAAGCCAACAGTTGAAAGCATCCTTATTAATGGCCCATCTATCGGTAGAAAAATATATCGCCACGCAAAAACAATGGCTATCAATGGAGTGATATATGGAAGTAAAAGGAGCGCCCTAACAAAAGCCCTGCCTATGAAATTCCTGTTCATCATCAATGCCACGACCAGACCAGCAAGAATACTGCCGACAACCGTAAGAAGGGTAAAGGCAAGGGTCTTTCCAAAAGATACCCAGAAATCGGGGTCAGTTAATACATTTACATAGTTCTGAAGACCAACAAAAATGTTAGATTTTCCTGGACTTATGGAAACATCATAAAAACTGAGATAGATGTTGTAAATTACCGGATAGACTATTAGAGCTGCGATTATGATAATTGTGGGTATTATCAACTTCCAGCCAAGGTTTCTTTCTTTTATCTTTAGCGTGCCAACTTTTACCGATTGCGCCATCAAGCACCTCCAAAAAACCGGCGGCAAAAAGCCGCCGGAGGTTAATCAACAAAAATCATTTGCCAAGAATTTTTTCAGCTTCTTTTTGAGCCCATGCTGCAGTTTCTTCAGGTGTCCAGTCGTTGGCAAACATGTAATTGATAGCCTTTCCGATGATAAATGCACCGGAAATCTTGCTCATATCAGTTATGACATGCCCTTCATAGAAATCAAATCTCACAACGTTTTCCAGAGCGGAAATTATTTCCTGTATCTTTTCACTACCATACCTTTCAAGAACAGGATTTTCAAGGAATTTCGGATTTGCAGCAATGGATTTCCTCGTAGGATTCATTCCACCGGGAGCCATATGCAGCCAGTATATGTAGTTGTTTCCAGTCATCAAGAACTTGACAAATTCCTTTGCTTCGATCCTGTTTTTTGTTCCCTCAAGGATACCAAGGGCAACAACCTGGCCATATGAACTTGGCTCTGTATTGGTCATGTAATTTGCAAAGCCTGTGTTTTCAACGAGTTTTGGATCAAACTTGTCAATTCTTCCCCTTTGAACTTCTTCCACAGCTATATCATCCATGATGTAAGTGGAATAGAAAATCATCGGGGCTTCGCCAGCAAGATATCCTTTTAGAGCATCCAATACTGTTGTATAACCCGGTTTTGAATATTTGCCAAGTTCTTTGTAGAACCTAAAAGCCTCTATCATCTCGGGTGTGTTGAAGGTTATATTACCTTCGAGGTCAATTGGTCTGGCACCATTGGCAAGGGCAACTTCAGTAAAGACCTGTTCGGCATAAGCATCAGCTTTTTTGGGAAGAATGATACCATAGATACCATTATCCGGATCATTGAGTTCTTTCGCTGCCTTGAGAATGTCTTCCCAGGCGATAGGTGCTTTAAGGCCCTTGGCATCGAACATGTCCTTCCTGTACCAGATTCCCTGCACCCATGCATGGAAAGGAATCGCGTAATAGCCACCGCTACCGTTAGATAGTAACCTTGAAGCGCCTGTGTAGACATCACCAAATTCATTGATTATATCCGTGGCTAGCTTTTCAGCCAGAAGCCCTTCGCTTCCGAGAAGGA
>QNAR01000103.1 GCA_003643975.1 Thermotogae bacterium
AAATATTGAACATAACTCACTTCTGGATATTCCAGCAACTCGAATCACGTTACTCGGTTCCCCGCCTCTTTACTCATAACTCATCATTCATAACTCATCACTCGGCTCTTGAATACTCACCTACTATGTCAAGTCAACAAATCCCGGAGGGTTTGTGTTGTGCTGACAGATTATAGTGTGATGTTTGCGAGGCTGTCATTCTCCACAAACGCTTTTAAGTAAATCTTTGGGTTTTTTTACCCCGTCATTGTACAACTTTTTATAAACTGAAATATAGTGTTTTGAGTTGAACTGCTTCAAATCATATGAAAGTTTTCTGTTCAAAACCAATGAATTTAGAAATTGGGAAAGACACTCGTAAGCACTATAAAATTCTGCCATTTTCTCTGACTCAATGGAGGGAGACTTCAAAAATTCAAAAAGAGCATCGCTCAATATATGCGTCCCCACTTCATGACTTATAAAATCAAGTATAAAACCATTTTCTGATCCGGAGTAAAAAACATTTCTGCTATATCCAAGGGAATTTGCATTAGGCCCTCCCTCAATAGCTGAAACAAGGATTATTTCATAACTTTCCGCCTTAAAGTCACTCCCGGTTATTTGTTCCCACTTTTTTATAAGGTCCAACCTTTTCAATTTTTTGCTTAGTTCATCAGATTTTTCTTCCATTTGCGAAAGCTCGTAAGGCCATATCTGGTTCTTATAAGTTGTGAAGTTGCCTATGTAAACCTCTTTTAGTTCTTCTATTCCTTCAACTTTTGTGCGCAATGTCTCGAACCATCTATCGTTGATTTCTGGTAGCCATTTTCTTTTGGATATTCTCTCGCTGTATTCTTTTACAAAATCTTCAGACCTTCCATGAGCTGCTTTTTGGATTAAGTCAAAATATCTTTCGAAATCATTTTGGGAATTAAGTCCCAGATAAGCGGGAAAGAATATCATGTATTCCACAAGATCACCTGCATTACCATTTGCAAAGCTAAGGCTCTCTTTGAATTTTTGAAGGATTTTTCGGTGCTTTCTGCTGATTGAACTCTCATATTTACGAGAATAACCGTTGTCATAGTTGATCTTCGATACCGATAGAAGGTGGAATATGTAGTTGGGCCCTAATTCCGGGTTCAACTTGATCTCTTTCACCTTATCTTGCCTCCCAAAAATCAGTTTAATTAACTCAGCGATCTATTTCAGCATACAGATGTTGTATCGAATCGTAAGCTTCTTGAGGTAGTTTGTTATAACCATCCTTTTCTTTTTCCAGAGAACGTATATAGTCCAGCCTGCTATGAAGCTGGCTTTTCAAAAGCTCAATATAATTTGCATCGTTAAAATCTGGGACAAATCCCTCAATTTCCATGATTTCAATTTCTTCAAAATCTCCCCACTTTTTGAATTTCGCAGTTTTGGTAACTATTGATTCGAGAATGCTGAGAGTAACATTCTTGGTAACCTTCTTGTTCAGGAAATGCCCTGTATTGAATATATAACAATCCACATTTCTTTTGTCAAATAGATCTTTGAACCCCTGGTAGTCAATTGAAAGCGGATAGGTTCTGAAAGGATTAGCATAGGGCTCAAAAACCAGAGCATTGGGATCCGCACCCGGAGCAAGGCGCTCTGCTGAGGTTCTTTTAGTTGCCAACGTCGCGCCAAGTGCTGAAGCTAGGGCAGAATCGTTTATTTTCAACACAGGTGGAATAGAAGGGTCTTTCATAAGCCATATTATGGCATTAACAGGTTCAGAGAATTTATTCACCCTGTTAGGGGACCACAAGCTGGATTTAATAGCTCGCCCATTTCCATTTCTTATGTCTTCGGTCACAATTACAACTTTGCCTTCGCTATCAAGTGTTGCGCCTACATTCTGTACGCTAAGCAGGTATTTGTTGTCAGGAGAATTCAGAGGATAATCCGCCATCTTATCAAAATAAGAAGGTTCAAGTGCGATGGAAGAGCCATTTGTCAGAGAGATGATGAAAGCATCGTCATGCAGGATGGTCACATCGTATTTACTTCCATGCTTTGCATGGGTAAGAGTGGATTTTCCCGAACCAGATAGTCCGAAAACTCCCACTACAAAGCTCTTATCGCCCAGGTTGTATCTTTTCTGTCCACCATGACATGATACATAGCCGTTTCTACTTGCGCAGCTCCAAGCAAGCGTCAATGTACCTTTTTTAAACTCTCCAAAATACCTCATTCCAAGTATGGCAGCCACGTTATGCTCTGGATCAAAAAAGGTCAGGCCAAAGGGATGGTCGGGATGGCTCCAATCGGGATCGGCGAAGACGAAAATATCTCCTTCGTTTTTTAAGGGCTTCGAGCTATTATACAGTTCAGACCAACTATCTGTAAGAGGCTGGAAGTTCAGCAGCCAGTTGTACAGAGTATTTTCATAACCCTCCGGGATGAGAAGATGGGCTTTTACGGAGAAATCTGTATCAAGTCCTATTATAGCCTGTGCATGGTACATCTTTTTGTATCTCGTATTATAAACCGCTTCCCTGAGTTTTGCAGCATAGTCTTTCAAATCAAGCCCGGGTTCCCCAACGATCCTTCGCGCAGGTGCATAACGTCCGACAACCGCTCCATCATTAAATAAAAGCACTTTGCTTCCCGGTTCAAGGCCAAGTTTCTCTGGTTGAAAGACATCCAGATCGGTGACAATGGTTCCAGGCGAAACTGTTGCCAGTTTATAGGCTTCTCTTCGTGAATTTACACCTACCACGTTATTTCGATAAAAGGCAGTTTCGATAATCGCTCTGAATTGTGAAAAAATCGGATTCTCCTTTGACACTTCATTGCGATTTAATAACAACGTTGTCGCCACTTTAAATCCCCCTCGCTTTTTTTAGTTAAAAGAAAAAGATGCGGGATTTGATCAATTCTTGCCCGCACACTCAGAACCCATGAGGATATTCACTTTTCATGGCGATTATAGCACTATTAAAAAAAATGCATATTTCCTGTAATCATTCAAAAGAAGTAATAAGAAAGGACTATTTGAAAAGAGTTGGACTAAACTCTCTTTCCTTAAAGTATGCAGGTTTATACATAAGAAACGGCCACTAAATGTGGCCGTTTTGTAAGTCTCACTAGTTTGCAAGATCAATCGCAGCTACACCAATGTACAAATCAGCAGCTCCGTAATAAAGAAGCAATTTCCCGTTGTACTCCACTGCCCCTTCTACAAAAACTACGTTGGGAACCTGACCATATTTTTCCCACGAAAGCTCTGGCTCAAGCAGTGGCTTATCCGTTCTTTTCAACAATCTATCTGGTTTGTCCAAATCAAAGAGAGCTGCTCTTACCTTATAAATTCCTGAGTAGTCAGCACTGTTATAGAACAACAATATTCCTTCAGGGGTTATCAAAGGTGGGGGCCCTGGCTCAACAAGCCTGGCATCGAACTTATCAGGGCGTGGCCTGAGCACAGCATGTGGATTGACATTCCAGTTTTTCAAATCACTGGAAGTTGCGATGTATATCTGCGAATCGCCAAAATACATGTAATATTTTCCATTTATCTTCTGTGGAACAATAGCACCGGATTTAGACCAGCGGAAGCTCTTTATTATGGGACCAACCTTTGTCCACTCTTTTAGGTCTTTGGAATAGGCAAGGCATAATCTCGCCTGGCTTCCGTCATAAGCCGTGTAAGTCATGATATACAAACCGTCTATTTCCACAATTCTCGGATCTTCGCATCCGCCCGGTATTTCATAGGGCGGTTCAGGTTTGATAATAGGTTCTGACTCTTTGACAAAATTCAAGCCATCTTCGCTCTTGGCCAAACCAATAGATGAGGTGCCATTCCACGAATTATGACCTGTCCAATCCTCCGCACGATAAAAGAGGTAAATTTCATCATCAACCCTTATCGCTGCTGGATTAAAGGTTGCCTTGCTCTGGAACCCAATCCCTTCGGGCAGTAATACGGGATAATCAGTAAGCCTCTTCAATTCATATACCTTATCAAAATACAGGTTTACACCAAAAAGGCTAAGCGAGAATGCAAAAAACAAAAGAAGCAAAATAGCTCTTTTGCTGTTCATGACATCATCCCTCTCTGACCCATTTCATGATTTCTTCCTTTGAAATGGTGGCAAGTGCTATGTGATTATCCGCCGCACCGTAATATATGTAATAATTTCCTTCATGCTCCACCATTGCATCGGAGAAGATAACATTTGGAACTCCACCAAATATTTCCCACTCTTCTTCGGGCTCCAGCACGGGTTCTTCTGACCTTTTCAATACTTTGCTTGGATCGTTCAAATCGAGAAGCATAAAGCCCAATCTGTAGGTGGGTCTTGGGGTATTTTCTACACCGTGATAAAGAACCAGCCAGCCTTCATTGAGTTTTATCGGCGGTGCTCCAATGCCTATTTTAAGGTTATCCCAATAACCCTCTCTGGGCCCGGCAATGGCTACAAAATCTCCCCAATGTATCAGGTCATCCGAAAAGGCGAGGTACATATCTGGCTCAATTCTGTGGAACATCACATATCGGCCGTTCACTTTTTCAGGGAAGAGCGCTGCATCCTTGTTGTCTATATCAGGTATGATGACACCGTGACGTTCCCAGCGTATAAAATCCGTTGTAGAAGCCATGGAGATTCTAACGCCGAGAGGCGAATAGGCTGTGTATTGCATATAGAACCTTCCATCGATCTCCGTTATTCTGGGATCTTCCACACCGTATAATTCCCACTGACTACCGGGAGTAAAGACAGGTTTTTCCAATCTGTTGAACCTTATACCATCAGCGCTTACCGCATACCCAATTCTGGAAACCATATCTTCTCCCTGTGCACGATAAAGCATGTGAAAAAGGCCATTTTTTTCGACAACAGCACAGTTAAATACGTATTTTGATTCCCAATGATGTTGGGGCACTGGTGAAAGCAGTGGATTTAAAATACATCTTTGTAGTTTCATTTGCAAGCCTCCTTTATTTCAGCGACATGGATATGCCTTGTAAGAAATATTTCCTGAATATCAAAAAAATCAAAACCATGGGTAATGTCTGTATAACCGATCCCGCCAATATTGGGCCAACATAACTCCCGTATTCTTTGTTGAAACTTGCCAGAAGCACAGACAAAGGCATTTTATTGTAATCTCTGATCACTATCAAAGGCCACATGAAGTTATCCCAGATCCCTATAAAAGTAAACATACCAACTATTGATGCGGTGCTCCGGGAAAGCGGGATCATCAATTTTAATATAACCCAGAAATCGCTAGCACCATCCATTTTAGCAGCTTCTATATATTCATTGGGAACAGACTTGTAAGATTGGGTAAACATAAATATCCCCCAGGCTGACATGAGGCCAGGAACTATCACTGCCGAAAGAGTATTCAAAAGCCCCAGTGCCCTCATAAGAACATACAATGGAACGATGAACATGAATCCTGGAAAGAGCATCTGGAAAATGATGAAGTTAAAAAGAGCTTTTCTACCCTTGAAATTTATCTTAGACAGAGCATAACCAATAAAAGCCGATGTTATGATAACCGCGAAGGTTACAGTCATTGAAATAAAAATACTGTTAAAAAGCGCTCTTACAAAGGGCCTCTGCATCGATTCAGCTGACTTCAAAATGAAGCTGTAATGTTCCATTGTAAAGTGACTAGGCCAAAATTTTGTGAAAATTTCAGATGAAGGCTTGAAAGAGGACATGAACATCCAGATATATGGATATATCCAAAGTAAAGAAGCAGCAAATAGAATGATATACAATAAAAGCATCCAGAATTTTTTCATGAATAACTCACCTCTCTCTCGATAAGCTTTCTCGTCAAGATTACGCACCCAAAGCTGATCAGTGCGGTCACTATTGCAAGCGCAGATGCGTAGCCAGGATTCAGTTTTTGGAATGCATTCGTATAGATCATCATCATGAATGTATATGTGTGCCTCATTGGGCCACCACCTGTTATCAGAAAAGGTTCGGTGAAAATACCGAAAGTCAGTGAAATGGCAAGCACCAGTACCATGACCAGCGAGGGCTTTAGCAAGGGCAGCGTAATCTTCCAAAACTTCACCCAGCGGTTAGCTCCATCGAGTTCAGCTGCTTCGTAGAGATTTTTTGGAATGGTAACAAGCCCCGAATAGAGTATCAGCCCGTAATACCCTATGAATTTCCAGGTTATCATCATGGATATTGAAAGTACTGCCAGCTGAGGTTGGCTGAACCAGGGTACGGTTACTCCAAAGAGAGAGTAGGTGAGCTTATTAAGAGGCCCATTAATGGCGAATAGTTTTGAAAAGATTATGGAATAGGCCACGCCAGATGACACATAGGCCACAAGGAAAGAAAGCATGAAAAAAGTCTTGAAATACTTGACTTTGGTCAAAGCCATTGCAAAG
>QNAR01000104.1 GCA_003643975.1 Thermotogae bacterium
CCGTGCAAAAAAGGAATCCCTTGAGAGAGCAAAATAATAGCATTTGAGAATTTCTGGGCTTTTTTAAGAAGTGCGATATTTTCGTTGCCAACAACTTCGACGTCTTTGTCCCATAAAGTAAGGTTATCGTGGGAACTAACATAGTTGATTGTTTCCTCGGGATCTGACGTAAAATCGTAAATCTTGCTGCTATATGAAATACTGCCAACGACACCCCGCTTTATCCTCGTCTCTTTAGCACGACTTCCAAGAGCAAAGCCTTTGAGTTTCTTGTTAAAAACGCTCCCGATAATGGCATCTCTTATACCATCGTTAAATAGGGCTATATGCATTCCTTTTTGTGACCCCTTGCCAAAAGTGATATTTGCTCCCCAACCACCCCAGGGTTCACCATAAACCAGTATGGAGGGATCTTCAGCATGTAGAGAGCTTTCAATTGCTTTGACAGTTTCTTTATCAAATAATCCCAGAAGATCGAAGCGAAAACCATCAACATGATACTCACTAACCCAATAGAGAAGCGAATCTACTATGAACTTTCTCATCATAGGTCGTTCAGTAGCTATCTCATTGCCAACACCTGAGCCATTTGTATAAGCGCCCATGTAATCTATGCGATAAAAGTAATATGGGACAGTTTGGTCGAAAGGTGATCCTGGTCCAGTTTGAGCTGTGTGATTGTAAACCACATCAAGTATAACTCTTATGCCGCTATCATGAAGGGCCTTAACCATTTTTTTGACCTCGGTTATTCTGGATAAAGGATTGGAAGGGTCAGTGCTGTAATGGCCTTCAGGAACCCAGTATAAATATGGATCGTATCCCCAGCCGTATTGGTCTCTTTCACCTTCCTTGAGATAGAAGCTGTCATGGATCGGCATTATATGAACATGAGTGATACCCAATTCTATAAGATGGTCCAGTCCAACCTTTACTCCAAGCGAGTTGGTAACTCCTCTTTCTGTTAAGCCCAGATACTTTCCCTTGTTGATTATGGTGGTAGAAGGATCTCCAGTGATATCAGCCACGTGAATTTCATAAATGATGGAGTCTTCAAATGCTTTCAATTGTGGTTCTATGCCTGCTTCTCAGCCATCAAAATTTGTGCGAGAGAGATCTGCCACTACGGATTTTTCACCATTCTTCGTTACAGCCTTTGAAAACATGTCCACTGTTTCTCTTGTCTTTCCATAAGACGTGAATCTATATTTGTAAGCCTTCAAATGAAGATCACCCGGTATGACAGTACTCCATACCCCTTTGTCCTTTTTAATCATTGGAATCACTTTGGAAGGTTCAGTAGCATTGTAGTCATCGTACAAGAGTAAATCCGCCGAACTGGAAACAGGCGACCAAATCCTGAATTCGGTACTGTTGCGTTTGTAAATAGCACCCAACTCTCCAGAGTAGTAAAATGCACTGTTATCCAGGATCTTTCGACATATAATGGTCTTTTTCATATAACCGTCGATTTTCAGCTGAATAGATTTCGAAACATCTTCTGGTTTCAATTCCTCGCCTAAGGATATTTTTATGTACTTCGTCTTGGAAATATCAGTGGGGTCTGCTTTTGTTACACTTTTTATGGGCAGATTTTTTCCATCAATGGTAACTTGTACTTTTTTGAACCATTGTTTTGTGTCCATTGGTGTGGAAAGATATGCGTAGATATCTGTGAAAGAGTCGAGAAAAGCCGCTTTTACTCTTGGACTTAAATCGATTTTGCTGGGATCGGTATAAAAATCCATTTCCCCTTCAAGTACCCAGATTTCCGCTACACCGGTTTTTGGTATTTTAACGAATCTATCTGCATTTACATCCTTTTTCTCCCATTCTCTCAACCTTACTATGAACCCCAATTGCTCCCATTTTTTGTCGAAAGTTATAACTGCAAAAGGGCCAAAATCATCCATGTGGTTGAACTCATAACTCTTGCCTGCAAGACTTTGTGGCTTATGAGGCCATACCCACAAATTCCATCCATCGTAGTTTCCATCGTATCTGTGATAGTGCAGAATGAGAACGATTTTTCCTCCAAAGTCTTCTGCTGTTTTCCCGGCAGAGTAAGCTGTAAAAGCGTACATCGTAACTGACAGCAACATAATCAGAAAAATCCAGGAAATTTTCTTGAACATTAAAACACCCCCAATAATCATCACACTTCTGTTTTTATCACTATTGGCAGAGATACCAGAAGCATCAGTGCAAATGCGCTTTTAACCTTGTAAGAACCATTCCAGTGAAATATTGTCAATAAATCAGGAAAAAACTCAAAATCAAACGCTACACAAGCAAAAATAAAATTCTTCGTAGTACATCGAGACAATACAATTGTATGTCGCCACTTTTTCTAAAGAGTACTGCTCCAAATGCAGGAAGTCCATTAAATAGAAGCTTCATAGATTCAACAAAGATGAGAGTTATAGCCACAAATGAAAAAGCTGGGTATGAATGAACCCGGTCTTCACCACCTCCGTAAAAAGTATATCACTCAAAGAGAATGCAAAAACAGCTCATTTTCAACATAACTTTTAAGAGCGTTTAATTGTTACAATTTGACAAACTAACGAACTGGAAAAAACAGCATATTTTCATGGTTTATCATTGACTTGTCAATTCCTTTTCTGGTATATTTTTAATTGGTACAGGGCTCCCGAGCCCTCAGTTTTTATATCGTGAAAGATTTTGAGATAACATACAGGGGGTGTAAATATGCGAAAAGGAGCAATAATACTGGCTTTGGTTCTAATTTTAGTCGGTACTATGTTCGCGACAGAAATCAAGATTAACACTGTTTCCGCAAAACCTATGTTAACAGGTCCAGGCGGAAGAGTATTTTTGAGATGTGAAGCTGTCGGTGATGGAATACTGTCCTATAAATGGAACCCCGAGGAAGGAAAAATTATAAGGGATTATAAGAACGGGACAGCGGTCTGGAGGGCACCTGAAGCACCTGGTGCATATTCAATACGGGTGGAGGTTGTATCCAATGCTGGTACAGTTGAAGGGGAAGTCGTCGTCAAGGTTATGAGACCTGAGGATTTGCCAAACCACCCACCAGAAATTCAGTTGCTTTACCCCGACAATGGAAAACAGCTATCTGTTGAAGACGACAAAAATGGGATCCTACTTTTGTGGTATTCGAGCGATGAGGACGGGGATTATTTGTTTTACGATGTTTACTTGAGTGACTCACTGCCTTTTGATTCACCATGGATGGTAGATCATGACCGATTGGACATAAAAGCCAAAAACTTGAAAGGTAATACTAAATACTATTGGAAAGTCGTAGCAAAGGATGGGAGAGGCGGTCAAGCTGAAAGTGATGTCTTCACCTTTAAGACTGCAAATCATTCACCACGCGTGATTTTAGAAGATGTAACAATCGATGAAGAGCACCCCTTGAAGCTGAATCTTCTCGATTTTGCGTCTGATGAAGATGGAGACCCCTTGAGTTTTGAACTGCTCCCCGGATCGGTAGGAGAAATTGAGGGAACAGAGTATGTATATACTCCAACATATGCTTCTTCTGGAACATATAGAGTAGCTGTAAAGGTAAGTGATGGTGAATTAACTTCATCCGACGACTTTATCCTTACAGTGAAAAATGTCGATAGAAAACCGCAGATTTTTTTGAGTTCTCCCGCTACAGATACTGAGACTTCGACGGAAGTAACGTTTAAATGGAGTGTGGCAGATCCTGATATTGAAGATGGATCTGATCGGAAAGATTATGTCAGATCGACCGTGTACTATGGCACATCGGAAGAGGAACTAACATCTTTTACCACTGATCAGACAGAGTACAAAGCAGTTCTTGATCCTCACTCCGATTACTACTGGAAAGTGAAAGTCGAAGATGCATATGGCCTTACAGCAGAGTCAAACCTTATCCATTTCAAAACAAGAAACAGTCTTCCCTGCGTATCAAATATAGCGGTAGAATTGAACGAAACAGAGAAAAAGGTTATTGACCTTGATGCCTTTGTTCATGATCCTGATGGTGATAAAGTTGAATTTGTCCTGTCTGAAGATAATCCAGAACATCTTGGGCTTTCCTTGGAAAAATCAGTGCTGACCCTGAATCCAGATTATGAAGCAGTTACAACAGTAGAAGGTAGCAAAGAATTCACTGTTAACTTAACCGCCATGGATGTGCAGGACAGTGTCAAATTTTCCGTAAAGGTAATTGTGAACAATGTGAACAGGCCTCCCATGGTAGAACTGGTCGAACCGGGTGACAACAGTGTAATTGATGCAGAAGAAGTTACCCTTTCCTGGACAGCTGTCGATCCTGATAGCGACCCTCTACACTATGACCTTTTCTTCAGAGCAAATGAAATGCCCAAAGACGCTTTTGATGGATTCACCTGGCTCAGCGAAACTTCAGCCACTGTGAAGCTCCAACCTCATACAAAATATTTCTGGAAAGTAGAAGCTACTGATGGCGCTACGGTTGTATCAAGCCAATTGTGGAGTTTCACAACGGTAAATCATGCTCCCGTTGCAATGCAAGCACAGTTCAATTTACCAGAACCTGGTGAAAACGATAAGCATCCGAAGAAATACAGAATCAACTTTAAGGGGTATTTCCAGGACCCTGACGAAGATAGAATAATTTTCGAAAAGAAAGCAGGCATTGGCACTCTCGACGAAGATGGTAACTTCTGCATCTATGTCGATAATGTCTCAGAAATCGGTGCTGATGGGACAGAAAATATGCCAGTTTCTGCCGGAGAATATGAAGTAACTGTTGTTGCAAAAGATGACTTTGGTGGTGTTACAGAAATCACTTATCCAATAATAATATCCGATACAAACGTTCCACCAGTGGTTACCACCCCTGAGATGTCTTATGTTTCAACGGATACTGAATATGTCCTGAAAGCTCTATTTACCTGGACCGGGAGCGATCTCGATAATGACAAACTCACTTATACATTCCATCTCAAAGATGTGGAGATAGGCGAAACAACCACTATTGAAGGACTCTGTGAAAGTCAGTACACACTCGATATAAAACCGCACACAAAATATGAGTGCTGGATAGAAGCCACTGATCTTCGTGAAACTGACGATTCCCGGACAAGCAAGAGCGGCGTGCTCTCCTTTGAGAGTATCAACAGGTTGTCAGTTAAACCGGTTAGCCCTGTTGCTGTTAAAGAAGGCGAAGAAGCTGAGATTGTTCTTCCACAGAAGGATATAGATGGCGATGAAATAACTTACTCAGTAGAAGGTTTGGTTGTAGAAGGTAACAAGATCAGCTACAAACCTGATTATGATGTTGTATCCCACAGCAACCCTGAAATCACATCAAAAGATGTCGCCTTCAAAGGAGTTGCTTCGGATGGGTATGACAATGTGGAAATCACGATTCCATTCAGAGTTATTGATGTGAACCGTGATCCGGTGATTGAATTAATCTCGCCTGAGCGTAACGCCGAGACCTCCACCGATGTAATTCTGAAATGGAATGCAACAGATCCCGATGGAGATGCTATGAAATACATCGTTTCGTACGGTCCATCAGAAGAAAACCTGGTAGAGGTTGAGACTATCAATACCGATCTTACCGTGACCGGTCTTGAATTGGGTAGAAGTTATTTGTGGAAAGTGAAAGCTGTTGACCTTTGGAGTGTTTCCAATAGTGCTGAAACGGCATTCTGGCAATTTGCAGCGGTGATCCTCGAACCAAAATGGTGCATAAGCACAGATGATCTCATTTACTCCAGCGCGGCAGTGAAAGATGGATCTTCGATCTTTGTTGGAATTGGTCGAAAACTCTATGCTTTTGATAAAGCGACTGGAAATAAATTGTGGACCTTCAAAGCGAATGATACATTTAAATCTTCCCCGGTGATTGACGATTACGGTAACATCTATATCGGAGACAAATCGGGTTACCTGTATTCTGTAAGACCTGACGGTGATTTGAATTGGACGGTAAAATTAAATGGCGGTATAGAATCAACGCTGGTTATCAATGGCGATAAACAGTTGTTTATTGGCACTACCGGCGGATTATTCTATTCACTAAACACTTATGGCGAAATTTTGTGGCAGAAACCGCTTGGTAAGATCGTCTCCAGCGCAGCGATAAGCGAAGACGGTACCATATATGTGGGAACCTCGTACGGGAAATTGTACTCATTGAATCCAGAAGGTGTGGTTAACTGGACTTTTGAAGCCAGCGACTGGATAGAAGCAGATATCTCAATTGCTGAAAATGGCGATTTGGTCTTTGGTTCCGATGATGGTCATCTGTACAGGGTAAACAAGGATGGGGAACTCGTCTGGAAATTCTACACAGG
>QNAR01000105.1 GCA_003643975.1 Thermotogae bacterium
ACTTCGGAGGATATGATAATAAATTCTACGCTCTGAACAGCGATGGCGGTGTAATATGGAGCTTTGAAACCGGTGGTCCCATTCATTCCACACCAGCTATTGCCGCCGATGGCACGGTAATTTTTGGCTCCCTGGATGGAACTCTTTATGCGCTGAGAAGTAATGGTGAACTTTACTGGAAATGGAAGTTCAACAATTGGTTATGGGCTAGCCCCCTTATTACAGAAGAAGGAATTGTATACGTCGGTTCACACGATAGGCGTTTCTGTGCTTTTGATGCAGAAAATGGCGGATTGGCCCGGGGATTCTGGCCTAAATTCAGACTCAACGCCCAGAACAACGCTAGCCTTATGAAACCCACGATAACTAAATACATTGAAAACCTCTTTGAAAAGGCTGGCTCACTTTATTTCAGCGCCCTTGAAGGGGTCAAAATCGATACTGGAAAAATTCCTGGTGCAAAGGTCTTTACGGACTCTAAAACTGGTGAAAAAGTTGCAATGTGGGAATTATCAGCCAAGGAACTTGAAAAACAACTCAAAGAACCTTCAGGTATCGATTTAACAGGAATCAACATTCTCTTTGCAACCAGTGGCGATAACTTGTTCTTTGGAGTTGTAGGTGAAGACCAACTTGATCTTCTAGCTGTTCCTGCAAATTCAAACGCGTATGATTTTGATGGAAACTTGCTTCCAATGGATGAAGTTGGGAAACTAATCGATGCCGAAACTGTAACAGAGATCAGGACAACACTCTTTGGAGCCCTCGCCTTCCAGGAATATGTAAATCTTTACAAAACTGGTGCAGTTTTAGAAGGCCCCTCAAACTACGTTGAACTTTTTAAACAACCATTGAAAATCGACAACATCTCGGGTCAAGAGATAACATTGACAAGGGCATGGTTGATTAATATCGACCTCAAAGACATCAGGCTGGAATCAGAGATGTCTCCTATTTACAGAGAATGGAATGCTCTTTGGCAACCGAAGATTGAAACTCCGAGTTTCGGTCGTCTCGTGAATTTTGGAAGCTCTGATGTTCTGAATTCCTCTGTATATATCAAAGCCTTTACTGACAACATAGACGCGCCATACATTAAAATTGATGGTGTTAAGGAGGAAGACGATACTGTTTACAGGAAGATTGTCCTCTTGAGAAACGAAATTCCCAGAAACGTTGAGCTCAGTTCTGTTTACAACCTTATCGTTACAAAACATGTTGTTTCTGGGAGTTTCCTGGGTGGTTCAGTGCTTGCAAGTTCAATTGAACTTCCATCGGGGCTTTCGACTGATATTTATCAGCCACAGATTTACACAATTAGAAAGGGCATATCTGTCATAAAGTAAAGTTTTGAATTACCCGGGGTCTAGCGACCCCGGTTTTTTTTCTGATAATATAGTAAGGTATCCTAATTATTAAACAAGGAGAGATAGCATTGAATCGAGTCGATGTATTGAATGAAGATATGACCACAGCGTTGTTCAAATTGGCCTGGCCAGCTGTACTGTCTATGTTATTTCAAACGTTGTATAACATCGTTGATGCTTTTTGGTTGGGGAAGCTTGGCAAGCTTGAAATCAGCGCCCCGACAATAGCATGGCCTGTCATCTTCCTGGTTTTATCAATTGGCGGTGGAATAACGGTTGCCAGTTTGGCGCTTGTTGCTCAATATACCGGAAAAGGAGAACATGAACTTTCAAAAAGGGCTGCCGGTCAAACGCTAAGTGTGGTTTTTTCATTCGCCATAGTCGTTGGAATTCTTGGAGGCGTTTTCAGCGGTGAAATCCTTCAGTTGATGAAAATACCTGCAGAGATGATTCCCTACACTAAAAGATACATGTCAACAATATTCTTTGGAACTCCATTTGCTTTCGGGATTTTTGCCGTGAATTCAATTTTCATAGGATGGGGTGATGCCATTACCCCAATGAGAATAACCGCTATTTCGGTTTTGTTAAATGCTGTACTCGATCCGTTGATGATTTTTGGAATTGGATTCCCACCATTAGGGGTTTTTGGCGCTGCGTTATCAACAGTAATTTCAAGAGGAGCGGTGCTCATTTATGCGTTGTATTTACTGTTTTCAGGTAAAAAGGGATTTTCAATTGGTATCAAGCACTTAATTCCTTCAGGAAAAATGATACGAAAAATTCTGAAGATAGGGCTTCCTTCTTCCCTGGGAAACTCCGTAACTTCTTTTGCTTTTCTCATAGTCACCGCTATAATTGCAAGATATGGCGCAGTGGCCACCGCAGCTGTTGGCGTCGGAAATCGGGTTACTTCTCTTGCTACCATGTTCTCCTTTGGCCTTGCCCAGGCAACTTCAACAATGGTGGGGCAGTACCTTGGCGCCGATGAGAAGGCAAAAGCGTACAGGGTGGTATGGAAATCGTCAGGTTGGAGTATGCTCATTGTTGGTGTAGTGTGTACTTTGACGTTTTTCTTTGGAAGGGAAGTTACCATGATTTTCATAAACGAGCCAGATGTACTCGTTGAGGGGACAAGATACTTCAAGATCGTTTCTTTATCGATTCCTTTTTTTGCGACTTTTAATATTTTTGACGCCGCTCTGCGCGGTGCTGGACATACTGTGCTGTCAATGATTGTCAATATTTCCCGCCTTTGGGTGATCAGGATTCCACTGATCTATTTCTTTGGAGCTTCTATGGGAATAACGGGTATTTGGTATGCTATGTTAATCAGTAACCTTGCTATTGCTACAATTGCTGCGTTGATGATTATTTCCAAAGTCTGGTTACGCAAGGTTGTATAGTCTGGCAAGCTGAAACTTTTGATAGAAAATCTTAACGTTATAAATTTCACATCCTTATTTATATATGCTAAAATTCTATTGACAGAAATTTCACAATCTTGTGCTTGGTTGCTACCGAATGGAGGTGCTTGTGTTAATGCCTGTTACCATTGTTGTGGACGGTAAAGAGTACCAGGTAAATGAAAACAAAACAATACTTGAAGCCTGTCGTGATATCGGGTATGATATTCCCACGCTTTGCTATCACCCGGCACTTACTGTGGTGGGCTCTTGCCGTGTCTGTGTTGTAGAAGTTGAAGGTGCAAGGAATCTTGCTCCTGCCTGTGCAACAAAAGTAGCCGATGGAATGGTAATTAAAGTCAATTCAGATCGCGTGAAAAAGGCTGTTAGATTCAATCTCGGCCTTTTACTTTCCAACCACCCAAATGACTGTATGACCTGTGATGTCAATGGGCGCTGTGAATTCCAGGATCTTATTTACCGCTATGATGTTAAAGATATGTTCCCCAAGGAATTGAGAAATTCTCCATATGATGAATCAAGTCCATCTTTGTTCAGAGATATGAACAAATGTATAGCTTGTGGCCGCTGTGTTAGAGCCTGTGAAGAGCTCCAGGGGCTTTCCATACTTTCAATGGTCAACAGAGGGCATCATACTCTCCCGCTCCCTGCATTGGGAGCACCAATTGCCGCCACTGACTGTATTAACTGTGGTCAATGTGCCACTGTATGTCCTGTTGGCGCTATAACAGAAAGGCCGGATTTCAGAAAGGTATTAGAAGAAATCGATAAACATGATAAAGTCCTGGTGGTACAAACTGCCCCTGCTGTTAGAGTCGCTCTTGGTGAAGAATTTGGAGAGGAACCAGGAACCATAACCACAGGAAAAATGGTGGCTGCCCTTAGAAGAATTGGTTTTGACTACGTTTTTGATACAAACTTTGCCGCTGATTTAACCATTATGGAAGAAGGATCAGAATTACTTGATAGAATTAAAAATGGCGGAAACTTCCCCATGTTCACCTCCTGTTGCCCGGGTTGGGTAAATCTCATGGAAAAACTCTACCCTGAATACACTGAAAATCTCTCAAGTGCCAAATCTCCCCATGAAATGCTTGGGGCGCTTGCGAAAACATACTTTGCTGAGCGGATCGGGAAAAAACCTGAAGATATATTCGTTGTTTCCATAATGCCCTGCACCGCAAAAAAAGACGAAGCTACCCGTGAACAGTTGAAGGTCAAAGGTGTTGATGGAGTGGACATCGTTCTTACAACACGCGAATTAGGTAAGCTCATAAAGATGAAGAAGATTCCCTATGAGTCACTTCCTGAAGAAGAGTATGATAAGCCCCTTGGAATATCGACAGGAGCCGCCGCTATTTTCGGAACGACTGGTGGTGTCATGGAAGCGGCATTGAGAACTGCATATGAAATCTATACCGGCAAAGAGCTTCCCAAGGTTGAATTTGAAGATGTAAGAGGTTTCACGGGCGTTAAAGAAGCTGTTGTAAGCCTTGGTGACAAGGAGTTAAAAATAGCCGTTGCGCATGGTGGCTCCAGTGTGATTAACTTGCTGGAAAAGCTCAGAAGTGGTGAGGCTTATTACGATTTTATCGAGATTATGGCTTGTCCCGGAGGCTGTATCGGAGGCGGAGGACAACCAAAATCGAACAAGCCTGGATATCTTGAAAGAAGAATGGAAGCCATATATACAATTGATGAA
Organism: Thermotogae bacterium; assembly: GCA_003643975.1. GTDB lineage: Bacteria > Thermotogota > Thermotogae > Petrotogales > Kosmotogaceae > Kosmotoga_B. The sequence continues at coordinate 4,497 of QNAR01000105.1, forward strand.
ATGTCCACGATCAGAAAATCTCATGAGAACCCCGCAGTCCTGAAGCTTTATGAAGAATATCTTGGACAACCTTTGAGTCATTTATCCCACGAATTGCTGCACACTCATTACAGGAGCAGAAAAGAAAGCATTCTTGAAAGAAAGAAAGAATTAGAAGAGGTTGAATAAACAAAAAGCCGGGCCGATTTGGCCCGGTTCTTTTTTATAGCTTTATATGTTTCTTCAGTGCTTCAAAAAACTCCTCAAGAAGGGTAAAGGGCGTTTTCAAAACGCATTTCAAATCGAGGATGAATGAACGATTTTTCACATAGAAAAGGTCATAAGCTGTTTTTACCTTATATTCATCGAGAGTCGTTGTGTACTTGTAATTTATCTGGGCCCAGCCCGTTATTCCAGGCCTGACCTTTAAACGACAGGTGTAATTTGGAATGTGTTTTTTGGCCATGTTATGGAACTCCATCAGCTCTGGCCTTGGTCCGACAATGCTCATTTCGCCTTTTAGTACATTGTAAATTTGAGGCAATTCATCAAGCCTTAAGGGGCGAATTATTTTCCCTATGGGTGTAACTTTTTTGTTGTGATCACCGTTTGTATAAGTTCTGAACTTATACATATTAAATATTTTTCCCGATAAACCTATCCTTTTTTGCGTAATAATTATCGGGCCACCGCTGATTAGAAAAATGATTAAGGCCAATAACATCATTATTGGAAGGGCAATAATGAAGAGTATAATGCCAGTAAAGAGATCCAAAACTCGCTTAACTTTATCATAGTTTTTTGGGCTTATCTTATCACAAAGAAAATCAGAAGGCTCTATGAATTCTCTATGTTTTGGGGTATATTTTGCAAGCAAATTCGAAAATAAGAAACGAAAAACGACTGCTGTGATTGCAGGTAGAATAATAATACTGTTGTACGACAACAGGCAGACGAAGATCAATAGAAATATGGAACCCACCAGTGAAACAATCCTTTTTGATCTATCAATTAATACATTATACTCATACCCTCTCATGATAATGGCGATAATCGAACTCACAATACCACCGATGAGAAAACTTCGCCACCCTATGGGGAGCAACATTAGTGACAATAACCAATCAACTACAAGCATAAACACCGGCAACACCTCAGAGCTATTGTCTCATAATTTAATAAAAAATTGTATAAAATCCCCAAAATTGTTGAAGAACAGGAAATTGTCTCAAGCCTTATAGTATGATAAAATCTGGTGATGGTATGAAAAAAGTTTATATAAGTGATTTGCATATAGGAGATGGGAAGGGGAAAGATGATTTTAGCTTTGATTCAGAGCTGATTGAATTCATTGATCAGCTCATTGATGTTGGTTGCGATGAGCTCATCATAGCTGGTGATGGATTAGAGCTATTGAACTCATCCGTAGCCATGTCCCTGGAACTTTCTCCCTTTGTTCCAGATACTGCTAATGTATCCCGTGCCCTTCTTGAATCAATAGTTACACAGCATGAGGACGTGTTTCAGGCATTCCGACGATTCAGTAAAAAGGGCAGAATTGTATATGTTATCGGTAATCATGACTATTATTTGCTCTTTGATGATAATCTCAGGAAACAATTGAAAGAAGTTCTTGGCGGTTCAGAAAGAGTCAGTGTCCTACCATACTATTTCGATCCTGAAATGAGGATTCTTACCCTTCACGGGAATCAGTTCGATGCCGTTAACAGGTTGAGTGTTGATACTAAAAGCAAGCGAATCTTAATGCCTTTTAGTGAATATATGTCAAGATATATGTTTGAGCATTTTGACAGTAATTTATTACGTAT
>QNAR01000106.1 GCA_003643975.1 Thermotogae bacterium
GCCGGCAACACGGAGAACCAGTTGATGTTCCCCATGCAGGGTGACACCACTCGGGATCTCTTCCCCCGGGACTATGAGGAATCAAACTTCAGCCAGTTCCAGGAAGCATTTAAGACAGGCAGTCTGGAGAGAACTCCTCCTGACCGGCCGCCAGGCGTCATCCTGGGGCTTCCCGAGAGAGCTGACCCAAACGAGTACATTGTTGTGGGCCAAGAGCTTGTAGACCCCTCTAATCAATGGTCTGATAAGAAAGATTTTCTCTACACGAAGATTCTTTCACGGCCAACCCGAGAAGGTTTTGATTATGCGGAAGAGGCTACGGTTGAGGAACCAAAAGTTCTTCGAGAAGAAGTTCTTCCTCCAATTGTCCAGGAGTCTATTGTAGAAGATGAGATCATTGCTCCACCGGCTCCTCCAGTTGTACAGCGAAGGCCGCCAAAGCCTGAAGAGATTTGGGAGTATGTGGTGGATGACCCTTATCAGGGTGAAGACGCCCCTCCGGGTATCTATGATTCTGATTATGATTCTTTCCAGGATAATCCCGTCTCCGCCGAGACAGAACGAAATAAACCAGAGAGATATAAAGATCCACTTTTTGGGCCCAACCTTTTAGCCAGTATTGCTGCAGGTTTAAGTGACGTGGATTTATCAGGTGCATCTTATGGTGTTCCTCGGTATGATCAAGACGTCTATGCCAGCCGGCAGCTTGGGCCATCAGTTCAGAACTTATTCAGGGGGAGATAATGCTTGTAGAAAGAGTTCGTAAATTAATAAGACTGGGAAGATTCATTTTCAGAGAAGAGACAATAAAGGAATCGCGCGTAGACACCGGCATTGTAGATGCTGAACAGTTTAATGGAAGTCTGGATCGCCAGGCGAATAAGTAGGAGGATTCTATGGCAACTGATGCACAAAAAGCAATACAGGCACGTATCAGAGCTGAGCGGCTGGCTAAGGCTGCCGGTGGAGGGAAAACGTCAGGGAAGACTGGCGGGAAAAAGAACCCAACGGCAAGAGATCGGGCAGAGGCTGATAAAAGACAGAAGACCAACGATAGGGACAAGACCTGGGGTGAACGGCAAGGGGAACGAAACCGAAAGCAATGGGATGAATATGGAGCGCCTCCAGGATCTTTAGAAAATCCAGATGTCACTACGGCTTCAACAAATACAACCAGGACTGGCTTTGAAGGGGAAGGATCTGATACGCAAGATGTCCTTGATGCCGCAATGGCGAAATATGGTGGCATCATTACGGGGAGTGGGCGGCGTGGCTCTCAGGCTCGTTCTTCGTTGTCTGCCGGGCAATCAAATCCTTTTGAAGATGCTTTAACATCAGGTGCTTATCAGCGGCTTCTTTCTGATTCATCAGCGATTGGTGACATTAATGTTCAGAACGAATTGAGCAACCTTGGTATTGATTGGAAGTCTTTTGCCTCTGGAACAGACGTAAGGACTGTGGATAAAGATACTTCTGGTGATGTCTCAAGCGATACGCTGGAAAATATCTACGAAGATATTGATATGGTTGGATTTGAAGAATACCTGAAGAACCAGGCCAATCCTTTTGCAGTCCTTCGTGGGGAGCAGGGAGCAATGGCCGCTGAAACTGTCAGGGCAGCTGAAAATCTCCAACTCCAACTTGGGCAGCAGCAGACGATTGGGGATTTAACGAACCCTTCCCCTCCCGCTCCCCTTCCGTCTCTTCTCTCAGGTACTTCTGAGCCTAACAATCAGCAGCAAACGACGAAGAGGATATAGGGGCGACCCAATCTCCTTGCAGCATTTTGTAATCAATTTTCAGCAAGAGCATTAAAGCAAAGCGGCGTCCATTGAGGATGCCGTTTTGTAATGGGTCACTCTTCCATATCTTTTTTGTATGGATTGTTTTTTCTGACGAGACTATCTTTTGAAGATCCGATTGTGAACCTTCTTCTGCCACCACTGCTTGAAGCAGGCCCACCCGGAATCCCTCCCAGTATCTCTTGTCGATATAAGTACCATCATAACTATCAAAATGAGAAACCAAATGCTTAATAGCCCGAGTCCTTGCGGTAGAGTCATAGGTCTCCTTTGGCTTACTTGGAGCTCTTTTTTGTTTCATATTCCGATCCATGCTTGATACAGCGTTCTTGATTTCTGGAAGAGGTCCAACCCTTTTGAAAGATCTGCCATGGAAAGATCAAGGACTTTACACCCCTCATTCTTTTTCGAAAACTGGATAACCTTGGCTCCGGATACCTGTACACTGTTCTCCAGGAGCAGCTTGCAATAAGCGCCGAGCTGAGCGAGCCATGTATTCGTTGGCTTTCCTTTAAACGATGAACAGGTTTTGTAATCATAGAGGTAAATCTTTTTCTTAAACTTCCCAACCAGGTCCATCCGGCCGCCAGTGTTGAGCTCATTAGAGAAGTAGAATCCCTCAACCAGGAGCGGTTCGATGGGCTTAAGGATGGCGAAGAACTCTCGTGTTGAGACTGGGCAAGAAAGGGGATCACTTTGCACTCCTGTTTTCCAGTACGTTTCCGCCGCTTGGTGGAGAAGTAAGCCCAGTTCGAAGACAGGTGTGTTGCCGAGGAGCTCCATCTTCGTATCGTAATCCATCGTCTCATCTTTAAGGACCTCCCTTAATCTTCTATCGTCCAGGTATTTGTACCCATGAGGTGCTATTCCATTGATCACGGTAGTGACTGAAGGGACGGCCATCTTCTTCCGGGCGCTTCTTAAGTCCGGAACTTCTGTCGAATCTGAAAGATAAAAGCGTGACAAGTTATGCCTCCTTTGTCGGCTCCGTATCAGCGACTGCGGGTATGATAGCTTCAAGAATCTTCAAAGCATTCTCCATTCTGTCATAGTCATCACTGATGGTACCCAGAGATTCCTTATACCGTCCATAGGCTTCTGTCCCCATGTCACCCTTCCTCTCTTCGAGGACTGCCAGGCATTTATCATAGAGGGCTTTCTTTGATTTTGTTTCTGCAACAGCGACCTCTCGACTTCGATCTTCAATATAACGAGCGTCATCAAAGAGGCCAAAGAAAACATCAGCATTGAAGCCAAGATATGATAGTGCTTTGGTGATCGTATCTGTTTGCAGTTTCTTTCCCCAGTCTGTATCTCTTCTTGGGGTGCCTTGTCTTGGTCTGGTAAAGGTATCAATACTGTTGATGATAGCGAACGATCCACCTGGATAAAAGAACTCCCCAGAGAGAGAGGCCATTTCGTCTGTGACAGTAATCGTGATACTCTTGAGGCCCCACTGTCCCATCGGGCCCCATTCTTTTGATGCTTCTTTGATCTGATGGTACGCATCGATTGCCGTGATCATCCGACCGCCACCCTTGTTGACTCTCTTTGTTGCTTTCGGATCCGTTTTGAAATGCTTATTCCATAGCACCATGTTGTTGGTTTTGTCCATTCTATTCTCCTCTATTGTTATGTTCATTGAGTTCCTTTGTGCATCTCTTGGGTATTAACCAGGATGCTGGGTTGTCTGTCACTCCATAAAGGGAGTCTGCTGTCGAAACAACCAGTATTCCCTCAACTTCTTTGTCCCAATTCTCCTTATCAATTCCATAACAAGAATCACTGGACTCTTTAAAAAGATAGTTCTTATCTTTGCGCATAATTGCTCTTGCTGCTTCAAAGCTTATTCCGACTTTCATCAGAACGGCCTTACCGGGTCGAGCTCTTCTTCGTTAAAGAGATCTTCTTGCTCATCTTGGATAGCCTGGAGATGATCCTTGGCGTGAGAGATAATGTCGTATCCGTCCAATGCTGCTGGTGGAACTCCGTAGACAGAGGTCTTATCAATCTCTACTTGGCCATCGACTATTCTGTAAGTCGTCTCAACATCGAACCCGAAAATTGAAATTGTTTTCTTCATGGTATATATTCTCCTTATGGAAACAGAAGGGAAAAGAGGGTTGAATGACATGGAGTCTCAACTCATCAACGATTTGTATAACCTTGGACAGACCAAAGAACAGCTTGCCAAGATGTATGGGGTTACTGCATTTACCATCACGAATCACATTACAAAACAGAGGAAGATCCGCGGGCGAGTGAACTATTCTCTCAAAGATATGAGTGACATCATGACGAAGTTCGTCCTGACATCCTTCGCCCGGAACCTCCATAAGTTTAACGTTGAGCAGCAGCTTCGGTTCCTTCCCGATCTTTTGCGAGTGCAATCGGAACGGGAAGGTGAAGGTGACAACGCCAAGACTCATCTGTATCTACCCTCCAAGGTGTCTCGTCAAAAAGGGATTTCTGAATCTGATGGGAATATTGGTGAGGATGCTGGTGCTGGTGACGGTGATGAGATGGAAGGCTGAACAGTTCCACCGAAAGCATTAACTACATTGCCCACCCGGGACTCTTGTGGGGCAGCCCCGCCGAACGCTGGTTGTTCAACCTTAACAAACTGGATAGGGGTACAGTCAAAGGCAACAATTTGAGGGAATGTAACCCGCTGTCCTTCTTTCTCATACTCTTTTATTTCCAGCTTCCCACTTATCATGACCGCCTGGCCTTTGGGTAATTGAAGAGCCCTGAAGACTCTCACGCTGATGAAGTTTGGTTCACGCTCTTTCTTCATCGCGTTCCATGTGTCGAATGCAATCCTCATATTTGTATAAGGTTTACCCGCTTGGCTGGTTCTGACTTCTGAGTCACGAACCAATCTTCCGTCAATATTAAGTGAGTTCAGACCCATCTGTATCATCCTCCCGTAAGTTTTTAATCGCAGCCATCTCTATCTGGCTTGGTCCTTTGTGGCTCTTGACCCGGTACTGGCGCTTGAGTGTCTGGGCATAGATGGTTCCATACCCTCCCTGCAGGACGACAATGCCGCCAATGATTTGCCATTCTTCTCTCTTGTTCACCCAGTCGTTAACCAGGTCTTCAAGCTGTACCGGTGTCTGTGCCTGCAATATCTTGTAATGTTTTCTCAGCATCTATAGACTCCCATGAAATTCTCGTGTTGATGATCTGGCCTTGTTCCATAAGCTTCTCATTCTCGTAGAGAAGAAAGAGCCCCATGAACGCACCCATATCCCGGCTTGCCTTTATCCTTGCGGTCCGCTTTACCAAGCGATAACTTTTACTGATGGCTATCCGCGACTCTGTGCCATCAGCTTTTCGTGTTATGATTTTGAACATCAAAGTCCTTCAATAATCTTTTGAGAAAGAAGTAAGCTGATGTTTCTCTTGAGATCAAGAGATGGTTCATCATTGAAAGTTCGCTCATTACGCGAGTTGCATTTCTCGACAAGTGTTTTGACCGAGTGTATTCATTCAATTTTGAATCAGTTCTTGCTTGATGCTCAAGAAGGTGTATCGTTGTTTCAGCATCGTGCTGGAACACGGCACGTAACAACCCCACCTTCACTTGGATTGTTCCTTCTTCGTTCTCGTATAGTTTGATATACTCCTTAAGGTTAGGGGTATCTCCGCTAATCTTTAAATCAGAGATAATCTCTTCCCACCATGAACTCAATAGTGCCTCCTCGATGTCATTCACTGTCAGTAAACTACACTATATTCTATAAAGTTTCAACTATACTTCACAAACCATAACGGATTCAGTGGTTGTTTGTGTTATGGTTTCAATCTTGCAACTCCCAAGGATTTCTTTTGGGATATCCAGTATCGGGCAGCTGTAATTAATTGAGATGGGTTGCGTTCCAAAGTTATATTTGAAATACATCTTTTGTCCTACGGAATAGCTCGATCCAGGAGAGTGTTTTTCTTTGACGACCTTCTTTATTTTTTTAAGGATCTCCAGGAGTTGGGGATAGCTACTTGTCCAGACTGTTAGGATTCCCATGCTTTCTGAGATGAAATCACAGGCAAAGGTTGTGTGCAAAAATTGCTCTCTTAGTTTCGCTAAGTCTTTAATGCTCTCCTCATAATTCTCAATTGCATTTGCAATAGTTTTTTCCATTACCATGGTTCTCTCTCCAATTCTTGTTCGTAATCTCTTACGGCATCCCAGGCTTTTTCTTCCCGGGGGTCAAAGTCTGGAACACACGCATCATCATTGGGGTCTCGTGTGTCTTCCTCTTCCTCGTCTGGCGGTCCACTTTTCCATGCTGGATCTGGTATCATAACAACTCCTTGAGATCGGTGAGTCCTTCAGTTACTTCTTTCATGTTTCTATTAATCGTCTCAATCTGCTGAAGTAGTCTGTTAAGAGATTTTAATCCAAGTTGGTTAAGAAACTCGGTGCTTTCA
>QNAR01000107.1 GCA_003643975.1 Thermotogae bacterium
AAAAAGGGTTATAAGAGTTTTTTGCTAAAGTCAAATTACTGGCAATCTCAACTCCGAGCAGTGTTTCAGAGGTTTAAGTTGAGACCCGAGATGGTGAAACCTTTCAGTAGATGTTCTCGCTGTAATGCGGAGCTTGAAGCAGTTTCACCAGAAACAGTTAAGAACGAAGTCCCTGATTATGTGTTCTTCACTCAAGAAGAGTTTCTGCGTTGCAGAGGATGCGGGCGTATTTACTGGAAGGGCACTCATGTACCCAAAATAATGGACACGTTAAGAGATTTTATGGGAGGGCTTTCCCATGATGGATAATGTCTTGAGTTTAATAAATGAGTTGTCGAAAGAGCTCGATGCGGAATTTCAGAAAATCCTCGAAAAAACGGGAATGCATTGCTCACTTTTTCTTTTTGAGAAGTACCGAAAACGTTTAAAGGAATACAGGTCTTCAAGCGGAACTCCAGATAGGCAAATACATTTGAAAGACACAACAAGTTTTCTAAAACCGGGTTTGAAAATCAGAGAGTTTCCGGTAAGGCAGGGTGTTTTGCTTAGAAAAACAAAATTGGCATTGCTTCCGCTTTTTAGAGATGATGCTCTTCTTGGGGCGCTGGTCTTTCAGAAGCCCGAACCCGTTACCGAAAAATTGCCCGATACAGAGAGATTGGCCTTTCTTATAGAATTGCTTATAAGACTTTCCGAAGGATATGAAGCGGCAAGACAACTGGAGATCTCGAAAGAGCTGACGGATATCTGCGAAAGGTGTCACGATGAAGAAGGACTCTTTCAAAGAAGCTTAAACACTGCCATAAAACTCTTGAGAGTAAATCTTCTGGCCATTTACAAGAACATGGGAACATCTTTTGAACTGCTGAAAACTTTCAATGCGCCAGAGTATTCTTGTGTTGACAGGTTTGAAGCGGAAACCGCCAAAAAGCTCCTTAAGGAAGAGCTTTTCCTTTCTTCGCGTGAGCCCGAGCTTGCTGCGAAGCTTTTTGGAAAGAGCAAGGTAAAGTCTTTTATTGCTGCACCCTTGTATTTCAACGAAGATCTTGAAGGTGTCTTTATAGCGGCAGATAGAAAAGAAAATCCCATGGAATTCAGGATACACAAGCACCTTGACGAAAATGATGTCGAACTCCTTCACGATCTTTCTCATCGTTTGGCCGTTTCTCTGAGCAGAATAAGGCTCAAAGAAAAACTCGAAAATGAACTTAAGAGGTTGAAGGATCTTCAGAAAGAAAACCAGGAATACATCGAGCTCCAGAGATTACAGCTCAGAAGGCTTAACGCGCTGCACAAGATAAGCCAGGCTATGCGCGCAACATTTTCCAGGGCGAGGATTATCAAGACTTTACTTTTAAGTGTGGTAATCGAGGAAGGACTGGACTTTGATCGTGCGTTGTTTCTCGAGCGCGATAAAGAAAGCCTTTTTTTAAACCCTCTTTATTCCCTCTTACGTAAATGTGCGAGAAAACTGATGGGGTCAACTACCAATTATAATGACCTGCATCAGTTCTTGATGGAAGCTTCTCTCAAAGAACTGGATTGCCTTGAAAAACTTGACTCCGTCAAGGGGCTCTCATACTCTGGAAATAAGCTTTTGGAAAGGGTTGTACTACGAAAGAAAACTGTTCATGTAACGCCAGAAGTCCTGGATGTAAGAAAAGAAGAATTATATCAGTTGAAAGCCCTCGTGGGTGGAAAAGAGTTCATCATTGTGCCTGTATCCGGCCAACAGGAAGTAGAAGGGGTTCTTGTAGTTGAAAAAAAGTCATCTCAGGATAAGAGCTTTTCCACGACTTTTGAAATATTGGAACTTCTTGCGGATAGCGCAGGGCTGAGTCTTGAGCTTGCTGAAAATTATGACCATCTCTTACAGATCACAAAATCTCTCGAGGATGAAAAGGAACTCTCGAATTATTATCGGACCTTTTTAACAAATATACTCCAATCACTGGAGACTTCGATCGTCGTTTTCGATAGGGAATTGAATGTAACCGAGGTAAATCGAAGTGCTGAACGCCTCTTGAAAATGCCAAGAGAGATGCTTATCAGGCACAACATCAAATCCTTCGAAAAAATCTTTGCACCTTTCCTTCCCTTGATTGAAGAGGTTGCGATAAGCGGAGAAACACTCTTTCTCACAGGAAGACGCCTTCCAGCTCTGGGCGATGTCGTGCTGGACATCCGTATTCTGCCACTCTTTGAACAATCAAGAATTGCCGGTGTTATTCTCTCCATGAATGATGTAACCGAAAGATATAAGCTGGAGGAAGAGCTCAAAAAAAGGGAAAAACTGTCAACACTTGGAGAAGTTTCTGCAAAGATAGCCCATGAAATCCGTAACCCTATTAGCGTTATTTCAGGATTTGTAAATCGACTGAAAAAAGCCCCTACAAAGGAGAAAGTAGAAAAGTACTCTGATATAATTCTGGAAGAAATGAAGAGGTTGGAAAAGATCGTTACCGAGGTTCTCGAATATTCGAGAAGCAGTCCAGAATCGTTGTTTGAGAAAATATCTGCGTATTCTCTCTGTGAAGAAGTAATTGACGAATACCAGGTATACGCCTTGGAAAAAGGAATAGGATTAATTCTTGAAGGGGACAAAAATGCGAGCTTTTTCGGCAACAAAAACCGTATCAAACAGGTTATAATTAATTTAGTTCAGAATGCCATAGAAGCCTCAAAAGAATCCGAAAAAGTACGAATCGTATTGAAAAAAATAGACGGTGATGTATTCATAGAAGTCATAAATAAAGGTAAGGTTATTCCATCGGCAATATTAAAAAGGGTGTTTGAACCATTCTTTACAACCAAGTCCTATGGCACAGGACTAGGGCTTTCTATATGCAAAAACATAGTGGAAGAGCACAAAGGCTACATAGAAGCGGAAAGTGATCTCAACAAAGGGACGATATTCAGGGTAATACTCCCCTCTGGAGGTGAATGAAATGTCAAAGCGTATTCTCATCGTTGAAGACGAAGAAAACATGAGACTTCTCCTTGAAGAAGAATTCGCAGATGAAGGTTATGAAATTATCAGCACTGCTTCGGGGAAAGACGCAATCGAAATACTCAAGAAGAATGATATAAACCTTGCAACCATTGATATCGAAATGCCTGATATGAATGGGTTGGAATTGGCAGGCCTGCTGAGAAAAGAGTATCCCGAGCTGAAGATCATTCTGCTTACTGCTTATTCCCACTATAAGCAGGATCTCTCCTCATGGGCGGCAGACGCCTATATTGTCAAATCTTCTGATCTCAGTGAACTCAAAATAACTGCAAAAGAGCTTTTGAAATGATACAGCATTGAAGTTGAAAAGATATTGGAGGTGTTTTGATGGATTATAAAGATACGCTTAATCTTCCGAGTACGGGATTCAAGATGAAAGCGAATTTTGTGAACAAAGAGCCCATGCAACTCAAGGAATGGGATAAAATCAGGCTGTATGAATATATCAGGGAGCAACGGCAAGGGGCCCCTCTTTTTGTATTGCATGATGGCCCACCTTATGCAAACGGTAATATACATGTAGGTACTGCACTCAATAAAATACTCAAGGACTTCATTATAAAATACAAAACGCTTAGAGGATTTGACGCTCCATATATTCCCGGTTGGGATACTCACGGTCTGCCTATTGAGCAAAAGGTTACTTCTGAGCTTGGATCGAAATCAAAGGAACTTCCGAAACCCGAGATAAGAAAATTGTGCAGGAAATATGCAACGAAATATTACAAATTACAGCGTGACCAGTTCAAAAGATTAGGTGTTAGAGGTGACTGGAAAAATCCTTATCTCACCTTTGACCCTAAATATGAAGCGAACGTGTTAAGAATACTGTCAAAGCTGGTAAAGCAGAACCAGATTTACAGGAAATTAAAGCCCATCTACTGGTGTACGCACTGTGAAACCGCGCTCGCAGAAGCTGAGGTAGAATACCACGACCACGAGTCCTATTCTATCTATGTGAAGTTCAGAGATAAGTCTGATCCAAAGTTATATTATGTAATCTGGACCACTACACCCTGGACATTGCCCGCCAACGTTGCCATAGCACTCAATCCCGATTTTGACTATTGCGAAGTTGACGCTGGCGAGGAAAGATATGTAATAGCCAAGGAACTCGTTGAAAAAACGATGGAGGAATTCGGGATTGAAGGTTATCAAGTAGTAGCAACCAAAAAGGGAAGTGAATACGAAGGAAGAAAGGCTCAACATCCATTCATGGACAGGGAATCCCTTGTTGTGCTGGCAGATTATGTAGAGCTTGATGCCGGTACAGGCTGTGTACACACGGCGCCTGGACATGGTGAGGATGACTATCATACAGGTCTTAGATATAATCTTCCGATTTTATCACCGGTGAATGATGATGGTACCTTTACTGCACAAGCCGGGAAATACCAGGGCCTTCACGTTTTCAAAGCCAATCCAGTTATCGTTGAAGACCTGAAAAACTCAGGTCATCTTCTGGGAGAAGGGAAAATAACCCATTCTTATCCCCATTGCTGGCGTTGTAAGAAACCTATCATATTCAGAGCCACAGAACAGTGGTTTGTGGACATTGATGCAAATGACCTGAGAAAAAAAGCTCTTGATGAAATCAAAAAGACCGACTGGCACCCTGCATGGGGAGAAAATAGAATAACAGCTATGGTTCAGGATAGACCTGATTGGTGTATCTCAAGGCAGCGTTCTTGGGGTATACCCATACCGGCTTTTAAATGTGCTGACTGTGGAGAAGTTATTCTTGATGGGAACCTTATTGATCATTTTGCCTCTATTGTTGAAGAGAAAGGCACAGATGTCTGGTTCCTTTATGATGTTGAAAGACTTTTGCCCGAAGGATATAGCTGTCCAAAATGTGGTTCAAAACATTTGAAAAAACTCGAAGATATACTCGATGTCTGGATAGACTCCGGGGCTTCTTTTGAGGCTGTTGTTAAAAACAGGGATGAATTGCGCTTCCCGTCGGATGTCTATATAGAGGGAAGCGATCAGCACCGTGGCTGGTTCCAATCTTCGTTGCTTCTTTCCGTGGCTTCGGAAGAGATTGCGCCTTTCAAGACAGTGATAACCCATGGTTTCATAAACGATGAAAAAGGGCGTAAAATGTCTAAGTCTCTTGGAAATGTCATAGATCCCCAGGAAATAAATGAAAAATATGGTGCTGAAATACTTCGCTTGTGGGTAGCGAGCTCAAATTATCAAGAAGATATTCGAATATCAATGAACATCATAAAGCAACAGATAGAAAATTACAGAAAGATCAGAAATACCCTCAGATACCTGTTAGGAAATCTTTCTGATTTCAAACCTGAAGACGCTCTTTCATATGAAAAGATGCTGGAACTCGATCGCTGGGCTTTAATGAAACTTCACCGCCTTATAAGAGACGTTACTACTCACTATGAAAACTACGAGTTTTATAAAGTACACATGGCTGTGATGAAGTTCATAGTCACCGATATGAGTGCTTTCTATCTGGATATAATCAAGGACAGGTTGTATGTGGAAGGCAAAAATTCAATTCAAAGGCGTTCTGCACAAACTGTGCTCTTTGAAATCCTTACAGCTCTTGCAAAAATTCTATCACCAATTCTCACTTTCACCATGGAGGAAGTTTACGGGTTTTTCCCCGAATCAGTTAAGACTTACGCTACGATCCAGGCTGAAAAGTGGCCAGCATTCAAGGAGGAATACATAGATCTTAAGCTTGAAAAAAGATGGGAACAGGTAATAAATCTGAGGGAAGATGTGCTTAAAGCCCTGGAAATTGCCAGATCTAAAAAAGAGATAGGGAATTCCCTTGATGCGAAGGTCGTGCTCGAACTCAAAGACAGGGAACTGGCAAAAGTCATGAGTACCTTTAAAAGCGAGGAACTTGCAGACATTTTCATAGTTTCGCAAGTGGCCTTCGGCAAGGTGGATGATGGTTTTGAGGGTGAAGTGAGCAATGTTAAAGTAGTAAGAGCTGAAGGCGAAAAATGCGAGCGCTGCTGGAAATATTCAACTGAAACGGGCGCAAACCCAAAATATCCGGGTACTTGCCCTCGTTGTGCAAGAGTTCTTTCCGAAAACTGAGCGATTGATTTTGGGGGGATTAGAATTGAAAAGGTTAGGATTACTTATTGTCTTTTTAGTGTTGACTATAATGGTGCTGGCAGCCTATCAACTGAGAAGTGGGGATGTAGTTAGGGTTTATGTTTACAGTCATGAGGAG